>NZ_SOGM01000066.1:0-28994 GCF_004403545.1 Cryobacterium sp. TmT2-59
CCCGCCGGCCCGCTCGCTCGCCCGCCGGCCCGCCCGCCGGCCCGCTCGCCGGCCCGCTCGCCCGCTCCGCCCCTGCCCTGAACCAATTCGACGGAGATTTTGCCGAAAACGCGCCAAAACGGGCCGAATCCCGTTTGTAAGAGCAGTATCTCCGTCGAATTGGTTCCAAGCGGGGCGCGGGGCGGTGAGAACAGGAGTGCGCCCTCATCTGGGACTTGTCAGCCCGATCAGGGAAGATGGTGCCATGAGTGAGGTGCTGCACCGATTCTCGCCGGCCACCCGAGCGTGGTTCGGCGAGGCATTCGCCGCGCCCACCGAGGCGCAGCTCGGAGCGTGGGACGCCATCTCCCGCGGCTCCCACGCGCTGGTCGTCGCCCCGACCGGTTCGGGTAAGACCCTCGCGGCCTTCCTCTGGGCCATCGACCGCCTGGCCACCGAGCGCCCGGCCGCCGATCCCACAGACACTGATCGCACAGCCGCCGAGCGCACGGCCCCGGGTCCCACGGCGACGGATGCCGGCAGTCCGAACGCCACGGCCGTCCCGCGCACGCGCGTGCTCTACATCTCGCCGCTCAAGGCCCTCGGCGTCGACGTCGAACGCAACCTGCACGCCCCGCTCGTCGGCATCACGCAGGCGGCCCGGCGGCTCGGCTTCGACCCGCCCCACGTCACCGTCGGAGTGCGCTCGGGAGACACCCCCGCGAACGAGCGCCGCAGCCTCGTGAAGACGCCCCCGGACATCCTGATCACCACCCCGGAATCGCTGTTCCTCATGCTCACGTCCGCGGCGCGGGAGTCCCTGCTCGGCGTCGACACCGTCATCATCGACGAGGTGCACGCCGTGGCGGCCAGCAAGCGCGGCGCCCACCTGGCCGTCTCCCTGGAGCGGCTCGACGATCTTCTGGCCCGGCCGGCCCAGCGCATCGGGCTGTCCGCCACCGTGCGCCCGGCCAGCGAGGTGGCCCGGTTCCTCGGCGGTTCCGCGGCGGTCGAGATCGTGGCACCGGCCGCCGGGAAACGGTTCGACCTGAGCGTGGTGGTGCCCGTCGACGATATGAGCCAGGTCGGACCGGTGCCGGTGCGTGAGGGGTCCACCGCCGCGGCCGCGCCGCAGACCGGGTCGATCTGGCCGCACGTCGAGGAGGCCATCGTCGACCAGGTGCTCGCGCACACCTCGTCGATCGTGTTCGCGAACTCGCGGCGGCTGGCCGAACGCCTGACCGCACGCTTCAACGAGATCTACGCCCAGCGTCTGGAGGATGTGGCCCAGCCCGAACTGGTCGGCGTCGCAACCGCCGGAGCGGCGACGGTCGCGGGGACATCCGCGGCCCCAGTCCCCGCAGGACAGGCCACACCCGCCGGCCCGCCCGCAGCCCTGATGGGCGCGAGCGGCCAGTCCGCCGGGGCCGAGCCGCTGCTGGCCCGCGCTCACCACGGCTCGGTGAGCAAGGAGCAGCGGGCGCTGATCGAGGACGACCTCAAGGCCGGGCGGCTGCGCTGCGTGGTCGCCACCTCCAGCCTGGAACTCGGCATCGACATGGGCGCGGTCGACCTGGTGGTGCAGGTGGAGTCGCCGCCGTCGGTGGCCAGCGGGCTGCAACGGGTGGGCCGGGCCGGGCACCAGGTGGGGGAGGTATCCCGCGGGGTGATCTTCCCCAAGCACCGGGCCGACCTCATCCACGCGGCCGTCGCGGCCGAGCGCATGGTCGCCGGCCTGATCGAATCCCTGTCGGTGCCGTCCAACCCGCTCGACATTCTCGCCCAGCAGACCGTGGCCGCGACGGCGCTCGAACCCATCGACGCGGAGGAATGGTTCGACACCCTGCGCCGCAGCGCCCCCTTCCACTCCCTGCCGCGCTCGGCCTACGAGGCCACCCTCGACCTCCTCGCCGGCCGGTACCCCTCCGACCAGTTCGCCGAGTTGCGCCCCCGCATCGTCTGGGACCGGGAGACGGGCATCCTCACCGGCCGTCCGGGCGCGCAACGGCTCGCGGTCACCAGCGGCGGCACGATCCCCGACCGGGGCCTGTTCGGCGTGTTCATGGTCGGCGGCGACCAGGCCACCGGCCGCCGGGTGGGCGAACTCGACGAGGAGATGGTCTACGAGTCGCGGGTGGGCGACGTCTTCGCCCTCGGCACGACGAGCTGGCGCATCCAGGAGATCACCCATGACCGCGTGCTGGTGCTGCCGGCGTTCGGCGAGCCCGGCCGGCTGCCGTTCTGGAAGGGCGACGGCCTGGGCCGTCCGGCCGAGCTCGGCGAGGCGATCGGCGCGTTCCTGCGCGAGGTGTCCGCGCTCCCGCCCGAGGGCGCCAGGGCCCGCTGCCGGGCGGGCGGCCTCGACGAGCGCGCCGTCGACAACCTGCTCGCGTTCCTCGCCGAGCAGCGCGCCGCGACGGGGAACCTGCCCACCGACCAGACCCTCGTCGTCGAGCGCTTCCGGGACGAGCTGGGGGACTGGCGGGTCGTGTTGCACTCCCCGTTCGGCCTGCAGGTGCACGCGCCGTGGGCGCTGGCGGTTGGCGCGAGGGTGCGGGAACGCTACGGCATCGACGGGGCCTGCATGGCCAGCGACGACGGCATCGTCGTGCGCATCCCCGACACCGAGTCCGAACCCCCGGAGAGTTCCCTCTTCGTCTTCGACCCCGACGAACTCGAGCAGCTGGTCACCGACGAGGTCGGCGGTTCCGCCCTGTTCGCGGCCCGGTTCCGTGAGTGCGCCGCGCGCGCGCTGCTGCTCCCGAGATACAACCCCGGGCGGCGCTCGCCCCTGTGGCAGCAGCGCCAGAAGGCCGCCCAGCTCCTCGACGTGGCCCGCACCTTCCCGACCTTCCCGATCATCCTCGAAACCGTGCGCGAGTGCCTGCAGGACGTCTACGACCTGCCCGCGCTGCTGAACCTCACCCGGCGCATCGACAGCCGCGCCCTGCGCCTGGTCGAAATCCAGACGGATGCCGCGAGCCCGTTCGCGAGCACCCTCCTCTTCGGTTACGTGGCCGCGTTCATGTACGAGGGGGATTCCCCGCTCGCCGAGCGCCGAGCCACCGCGCTCTCGATCGATTCCAGCCTGCTGGCCGAGCTCCTCGGCCGGGTGGAGCTGCGGGAGCTGCTCGACCCGGTGGTGATCGAGCAGACCGACGCGGAACTGCAGCGGCTGCCGGCCGACCGAAAGGCGCGGGGGATCGAGGGCATCGCCGACCTGCTCCGCGGCCTCGGCCCGCTGACGACCGACGAGGTCGCCGCCCGACTCGACCCGCAGGGCGGACCGGCGGCGGCCGAAGGCCTGCAGGCTCTCGTCGCCGCCCGGCGGGTGCTGCCCGTCGGCGTCGCCGGCCGGCCGTGCTGGGCGGCCGTCGAAGACATCAGCCGGCTCAGGGACGCGCTCGGCGTGCCGGTGCCGCAGGGCGTGCCGGCCGTGTTCACCGAGCCCGTGCTCGATCCGCTCGGCGACCTGGTCAGCCGGTACGCCCGCACCCACGGCCCGTTCACGGTCGCCGACGTGGCCGAACGATTCGGCCTCGGCCCCGCCGTGGCACTGGGGGCGCTCCGCAGGCTCGCCAACGCCCGCCGGGTCGTCGAGGGCGAGTTCCGGCCGCACGGCACCGGCAGCGAGTGGTGCGACGCCGAGGTGCTCCGCCGCCTGCGCCGCCGGTCGCTGGCCGCACTCCGGCATGAGGTCGAGCCGGTCGACCAGGTGACCGTCGGGCGGTTCCTGCCGGCCTGGCAGCACGTGGGCGGGCGGCTGCGCGGTGTGGACGGCGTCGCATCCGTGATCGAGCAGTTGGAGGGAGCCCGCATCCCCGCTTCGGCGTGGGAGTCGCTGATCCTGCCGGCCCGGATCGAGGACTACCGGCCGGCCATGCTCGACGAACTCACGAATGCGGGTGAGGTGCTCTGGGCCGGCTCCGGCACGCTGGCCGGCAACGACGGCTGGATCAGCCTGCACCTGAGCGAGACCGCGCCGCTCACCCTGCCGCTGCCGCCGCCGCTGGAGACCACGGCGCTGCAGCAGGAGATCCTGGCCACCCTGGGCGGCGGGGGCGCCTTCTTCTTCCGGCAGCTGGCGGATGCCGTCGGCAGCCAGGACGACGCCGGGCTCGCTGCCGCGCTGTGGGACCTGGTCTGGGCGGGTCTGGTGGGCAACGACACCTTCGCGCCCGTGCGCGCGCTCCTTTCCGGCGGGAAGGCGGCGCACGGCACCCGCCGGGCTGCCCCGCGGGCTCGGCTGCACGGCGGCCGAATCCTGGCCCGGCCGACCCTGCCGGCCCGCGGCGGCCCGCCGACCGTCTCCGGGCGCTGGTCCGTCGTGCCGGTGGCCGACGACTCCCCGACCCGCCGTGCGCACGCCCTCGGCGAGACCCTGCTGGAGCGCTACGGCGTCGTCACCCGCGGCGCCGTGATGGGCGAGGGCGTGACGGGCGGTTTCGCGCTCGCCTACCGCACCCTCAGCGGCTTCGAGGAGATGGGGCGGTGCCGCCGCGGCTACTTCATCGAGGGGCTGGGCGCGGCCCAGTTCGCCACCGTCGGCACGGTCGACCGGCTGCGCTCCTTCGTCGCCGACGCGGGTTCGGGCTCAGGTTCGGGCTCGGGATCGGGCGCCGCGCTGAGCGCGGTGACGCTGGCCGCCACCGATCCGGCCAACCCCTACGGTTCCGTGCTGCCCTGGCCGCCGCTGCCGGACGGCACCGGGCACCGCCCCGGACGGAAGGCCGGCGCGCTGGTCGTGATCGTCGACGGGGCGCTGGTGCTCTACGTCGAGCGCGGCGGCAAGTCCGTGCTCGCATTCGAGCCTGGCGAACCGGACTCCGCAGTGACGGCCGCCGCGCTCTCCCTGGCCGGCACGGTGAAGGCCGGTCGGGTTCCCAAGCTCGGTGTCGAGACCGTCAACGGGGTCTTCGTGATGGGCACCCCGCTCGGCGCCGCACTGCAGGCGGCCGGGTTCGGCGTGACCCCGCGGGGGCTGAAGCTGCATGCCTGAGGAACGCCGTGCCCGGAGCCACCGAGTGAGAACCTGCACGTCTGAGGTACCCCGTGCCTGAGGGCGACACCGTCTACCGCACCGCGCACAATCTCGACGCGGCGCTGCACGGCGCCCGGCTCACCCGGTGCGACGTGCGGGTTCCGGCGTACGCCACCGTGGACCTGACCGGCGACACCGTGCACGAAGTGGTCAGCCGAGGCAAGCACCTGCTGATGCGGGTGGGGGAGTACAGCATCCACTCCCATCTGAAGATGGAGGGCTCCTGGCACCTGTACCGGCACGGCAGCGCCTGGAAGCGCCCGGCCTTCCAGGCTCGCATCGTGCTGGAGACGGCCGAGTGGGCGGCCGTCGGCTTCGAGCTCGGTGTGCTCGAGGTGGTGCCGCTGGACCGCGAGGCCGAGCTGCTCGCCTACCTCGGGCCCGACCTTCTCGGTGCCGACTGGGACGCGGCCGAGGCGACCCGTCGCATCCGGGAGCGCCCCGAGCGGCCGGTGGCGGTGGCGCTCGCCGACCAGGGAAACCTGGCCGGACTCGGCAACGAATACGTGAACGAGTTGTGCTTCCTGCGGGGGCTGCTGCCCACTCGGCCGGTCGGTGAGGCGACGGATGTCCCGGCCCTGGTCGACCTCGCCCGCCGGCTGATCCTGGCCAACCGAGACCGCACCGAGCGCATCACCACCGGCAACGCCCGCCGGGGCATGCAGAGCTGGGTGTTCTCCCGGGCCGGCCAGCCGTGCCGCCGCTGCGGCACCCCGATCGAGCGGGGCACCCTGGGCCGCTCAGAGCTCGAGCTGCGGAACACCTTCTGGTGCCCGCGCTGCCAGACCTAGCCCTAACGAATTCGACGGAGATTTTGCCCGAAAGTGCCCGAAACAGCCCGGAATGCGGCGTTTTAGGCCAGAATCTCCGTCGAATTGGTTCGCCGGACGCCGTGCTGGACGTGCGGACGCCGTGCTGGACTAGCGGTCGCCGTCGCGGTCGGCGCCGGGGTGCCCGTCGGCATCCGTGTCCGGGTCGTCCTTGAGGGCGTCCAGGGCGTCCTGGTCCGCCCAGACGTTGCCGAGAACGGTCATCGTGCCGAACACGAGGACCATCACCGGCCAGAGCACCCAGCCGGGGACTACGCCGGTCCAGGTCAGCAGCAGGGTGCCCAGGTAGGGCACCAGCACGGACGACGTGAAGCGCCGCCGCTCGGGTGTGGCCCGCTGCGCGACCGCAGCATGCCGCCGGAACGGCACCAACAGCCTCAACTCCATGATTTCCCGCCACTCATGCTGTCTATCCCCGCCGAACCGTGAGTTTGGACGGGTTTTCGCGCCCGAAACGGTGCCGAACTCACGGTTCGGCGCCATCGCGCCATCGCGCCATCGCGACCAGCCGACCCGGCGACCAGCCGCCCCGGTGACCAGCCGCCCCGGTGACCAGCCGCCCCGGTGACCAGCCGCCCCGGTGACCAGTCGACCCGGCGACGACCTGCTAGTTGACCGGGCCGGTGAACTTCTCGCCCGGGCCCTGACCGATGGCATCCGGGATCGCGGACGCCTCGCGGAACGCGAGCTGCAGCGAACGCAGCCCGTCGCGGAGGCTCCGCGCGTGCATGTCGGCGATGTCCGGAGCGGCGGCGGTGATCAGTCCGGCCAGCGCCGTGATCAGCTTGCGGGCTTCGTCCAGGTCGATCTGGTTCTCGGGGTCGTCGGCCAGACCGACCTTCACCGCGGCCGCACTCATCAGGTGCACGGATGCCGTCGTGATGATTTCCACCGCTGCCACATCGGCGATATCGCGTGTTGCCTGGACTGCGTCCTGCTCGTTGCTGTTGGTCACTGCATTCCTCTGTTAGACTCGTCCGGGCTCCGAGATGCAAGTCTCGGTACGAAAGTGGATAATCTCCCACCCGCGCATACCGCTTCATAAAGGTTACCGGGTAGTTGCACTCCGCCGTCGCGGCACTGGATCCGTCACAAGATCACGATGCGCGAAGGTAGACAGGGTGTCGTCTGTGACAACCGGGCATTTGTGACCGGCAGTCCAGACGTTATTTTTCCTCTCTTCGTCTCCGGGCGACATCCGTCACCTGGCTGTAGCCACGATGAATGAGAAGAGGAGAGACGCATCAGCGATCCCCGTACAAATGACCGTATCCGCGTCCCCGAAGTTCGTCTCGTTGGTCCCAACGGCGAACAGGTCGGAGTCGTGGCCATCGATGTTGCGCTGCGCCTGGCACAGGAGGCCGACCTCGACCTCGTTGAGGTTGCACCGACCTCGAAGCCGCCCGTTGCCAAGATCATGGACTACGGCAAGTTCAAGTACGAGGCTGCGCAGAAGGCCAAGGAGGCCCGGCGCAACCAGGCGAACACGATCCTGAAAGAGGTTCGTTTCCGTCTCAAGATTGACAAGCACGACTACGAGACCAAGCGCAAACGCGCCGAAGGCTTCCTGAAGGCCGGCGACAAGGTCAAGGCCATGATTTTGTTCCGTGGCCGTGAACAGTCCCGTCCCGACCAGGGCGTACGTCTGCTCCAAAGATTTGCCGAGGATGTCGCCGAGTTCGGTTCCGTGGAATCGAGCCCGACCATCGACGGGCGAAACATGGTCATGGTTGTTGGCCCGCTGAAGAACAAAGCGGAAGCCAAGGCTGAGATCAACGCACACAAGGCTGCCGACCGGGCAGAAAAGGTTGCCGACAAGGCTGACAAAGTTGCTGATAAGGCAGCGAAACTGGAGGAAAAAGATGCCTAAGATGAAGACCCACTCCGGGACGAAGAAACGCTTCAAGGTCACTGGCTCCGGCAAGATCATGAAGCAGCAGGCCGGCCTGCGCCACAACCTCGAGGTCAAGAGCACCCAGCGCAAGTCCCGCCTGAACCAGGACCAGGTGCTGGCCAAGGCCGACATCAAGGTCATCAAGAAGCTTCTCGGTCGCTAGACCCCGTACCCCGTAAGGATCAATAAAAATGGCAAGAGTAAAGAGGGCCGTAAACGCCCACAAGAGCCGTCGCGTAATTCTCGAGCGCGCCAAGGGCTACCGCGGCCAGCGCTCGCGTCTGGTGACCAAGGCGAAGGAGCAGCTCACTCACTCCTTCACTTACAGCTACCGTGACCGTCGTGCACGCAAGGGTGACTTCCGTCGCCTGTGGATCCAGCGGATCAACGCTGCGTCCCGCGCGAACGGCCTGACCTACAACCGTCTGATCCAGGGCCTCGCCCTGGCCGGCATCCAGGTCGACCGTCGCATCCTCGCCGAACTGGCCGTCAACGAGCCCGCCACGTTCGCGGCCATCGTCGAGAGCGCCAAGGCAGCACTGCCCGCCGACACGTCGGCACCGAAGGTCGCCGCGTAGCTTTCGCAGCACTTCGGCACGCAGCATTTCAGCACCACCTGAACGTCGCACTCTTCACGGGGGCGGGCCTGGCGCCCGCTCCCGTTTTGCGTGCCCGGGCGCCCGATCCGGCCGGTTCCGCTGGGCCCCGCGCGGGGGCGTCACCCGCGAGCCTCGGCAACTAAGCTGGACGCATGTTAGATAATCCCCGTTCTCCGCGTGTGCGGGCCGTCGCGAAACTGGCGAATCGAGCCGCTCGATCCGAGACGGGGCTGTTCCTCCTGGAGGGTCCGCAGGCCGTCTCCGAGGCCCTGAACTTCCGTCCCGACCTCGTCCTCGAACTCTTCGCCACCCCCACCGCACTCGAGCGACACACCGACATCGCGGACGCCGCGAAAGACGCGGGCGTCGAGGTCGAATTCGTCACCGAGCAGGTGCTCGAGACGATGGCCGACACCGTCACCCCCCAGGGCTTCGTGGCCGTGTGCCACCAGTTCCCCACCTCGGTGAAAGACATCTTCGCCGACGGCCCCAAACTCATCGCCATCCTCGAAGAGGTGCGCGACCCGGGCAACGCGGGCACCATCATCCGTGCAGCGGATGCCGCCGGCGCGGACGCCGTCATCCTCACCGGTCGCAGCGTCGACCTCTACAACCCCAAGGTGGTGCGGTCGTCGACCGGGTCGATCTTCCACCTCCCCGTTGCCGTGAGCGCGACCCTCGAGGACGTGCGCGAGCGCGCCAAAGAGGCCGGTCTGCAGGTCTTTGCCGCCGACATCAAGGGCACCGATCTGCTGGCCGCCCGCACCGAGGGCCTCCTGATCGCGCCGACCGCGTGGCTCTTCGGCAACGAGGCCCGCGGGCTCACCGAAGAAGACCTGGCCAAGGTCGACCGCTCCATTTCGGTGCCGATCTACGGTCACGCGGAATCGATGAACCTCGCCACTGCGGCCAGCGTTTGCCTGTATGAAAGTGCCTTCGCGCAGCGCAGCTGATCCGATCGATGACGGCCGTACCACAAAATTTGTGGTGCGGCCGTCTTTCTTTGTGCCTTAGGTTGGGGGACATGGAGCCTACAGAGTCTGCGCCGGCGACGTCCAACATCACGGTGTTGCGCGGTGAGCCGCTAGTTGTCATCAGTGATGTCGACAAGCACTACGGCGACCTGCACGTGCTGAAGAAGATCAACGCCGTCGTCAATCGCGGCGAGGTCGTGGTGGTGATCGGCCCGAGCGGGTCGGGCAAGTCCACCCTCTGCCGCGCCATCAACCGGCTCGAGACGATCGACGCCGGCGTCATCACCATCGACGGCGTGAAGCTGCCGGCCGAGGGCAAGGACCTCGCCCGGCTGCGCGCGGACGTCGGCATGGTGTTCCAGGCGTTCAACCTGTTCGCGCACAAGACCGTGCTCGAGAACGTCACGCTCGGCCCGATCAAGGTGCGCGGCCTGTCGAAGGCCGACGCCGAGAAGAAAGCCATGGTCCTGCTCGAACGCGTCGGCGTCGCGAACCAGGCGAAGAAGATGCCGGCCCAGCTCTCCGGCGGCCAGCAGCAGCGTGTGGCGATCGCCCGTGCTCTCGCGATGGACCCCAAGGTGATCCTGCTCGACGAGCCCACCAGCGCGCTCGACCCCGAGATGATCAACGAGGTGCTCGAGGTCATGATCGACCTCGCCAACGACGGCATGACCATGATCGTCGTCACGCACGAGATGGGTTTCGCGCGCAAGGCGGCCGACCGGGTGATCTTCATGGCCGAGGGCGAGATCGTCGAGGAGACGACGCCGGAGAAGTTCTTCACGAACCCCCAGAGCACGAGAGCGAAAGACTTCCTCTCCAAAATACTTGCCCACTAACCGGTGCGCAGGATGACACAGCAATCAGGAGAAACACCATGAGACTCAAAAAAGGTCTAATGCTTTCGGCCATTGCCCTTGCCGGCGTGCTCACCCTCAGTGCCTGCACCGACTCGGCCGCCAAGCCCACCGCCGCACCCGTGGAGAAGGCGCCGACATTCGCGGCCGGCACCACCATGGCGAAGCTGAGCGAAGCCGGATCGATCACCATCGGCACCAAGTTCGACCAGCCGCTGTTCGGCCTCAAGGGCCCGGACGGCCAGCCGGTCGGCTTCGACGTCGAGATGGGCACGCTCATCGCGTCCAAGCTCGGTATCCCCGCCGACAAGATCAAGTGGACCGAGACCGTGTCGGCCAACCGCGAGCCCTTCATCCAGAACGGCCAGGTCGACCTCGTCGTCGCCACGTACACGATCAACGACACGCGCAAGCAGGTCGTCGACTTCGCCGGACCGTACTACGAAGCCGGCCAGGACCTCCTCGTTCTCGCGGGCAACCCGGACAAGATCAAGGGCCCGGAAGACCTCGCCGGAAAGTCCGTCTGCACCGTCAGCGGATCGACGTCGGAGAAGAACATCGCGGCCTACACCGACAAGGTGCTCGCGACCGACACCTACTCCAACTGCCTCGGCCCGCTGCGCAGCGGCGAGGTCGTCGCCGTGACCACCGACAACGTCATCCTGGCCGGCCTGGCCGACCAGAACGCCGGTGAGTTCGAGGTCGTCGACAAGCCCTTCACCAAGGAGCCCTACGGCATCGGCCTGAAGAAGGGCGACACCGAGTTCCGCACCTTCATCAACGACACGCTCGAGGAGTCCTTCAAGGACGGCACGTGGGCCAAGGCCTGGGAAAAGACCGCCGGTACGGTGCTCGAGACCCCCACCCCGCCGGCCGTCAACCGGTACGAGTAACACCTGCTCGAACCTGATCGGGGCGGCCGGACGTCAGAACGGTCGCCCCGACCAGTGCATTCGCCTGTCACCCAGGCACCCCACGCTCAGTTCAGATCAGAACCAGACAACACAGAAGAGGAGGTGAGTTGTGGACGCAGTCATCGAAAACCTGCCCGTGTTCCTGGAAGGCTTCAAGAACACGTTGGGCCTTCTTCTTTTGTCCGGCACGGGAGCGCTCGTACTCGGCATCATCATCGCGGCAATGCGCATCTCGCCGGTCGCATCCCTGCGCGGATTCGCCACGGTCTACACCGAGATCGTGCGGAACACCCCGCTCACCCTGGTGCTGTTCTTCTGCGCCTTCATCCTCCCGTACCTGCAGTTCTCCCCGGGCTACTTCGTGCTCGCCATGATCGGCCTCACCGTGTACACCTCGCCCTTCGTCGCCGAGGCACTGCGCTCGGGCGTCAACGGCGTGCACGTGGGCCAGGCCGAGGCCGCCCGCAGCGTGGGCCTGACGTTCACCCAGACCCTGTCCTTCGTGGTCATGCCCCAGGCGGTGCGCATGGTCATCCCGCCGCTGATCAACGTGTTCATCGCCCTGACGAAGAACACCTCGGTCGCCGGCGCGTTCTTCGTCTTCGAACTGTTCGGTGCCGCCCGCAAGGTCACCAACGAACGCGGGGACGAGGTGCTCGCGATTCTCCTCGCCGTCGCCGCCTTCTACCTGCTGGTCACCATCTCGCTCGGCGTGATCGCCGCGCGGGTCGAGAAGAAGGTGGCGGTCCTCCGATGACGTCAGTGCTCTACGACGCTCCGGGCCCGAAGGCCATCATGCGGTCGCGGATCTTCTCCGTGGTCACCGGACTCATCATCGCCGCCGGCCTGGCCTGGCTGATCCTGGCCCTGGGCGCTCCCAAGACCAGCGCCAACGGGGCCGAGCAGCCGGGCCTCTGGGATGCGACCCGCTGGGACGTCTTCTCCGACCGCGAGGTCTGGCGCACCCTCGGCCGCGGAGCCCTCAACACCCTCCGGATGGCCGGTGTCGCCGCCGTGTTCGCGCTCGCGCTCGGCGTGCTGTTCTCCTTCGGACGCGTGTCCGACACCAGGTGGCTTCGGATCTCGACCACGGTCGTGCTCGAATTCGTGCGCGGCATGCCCGTGCTGCTGATGATGCTCTTCATCCTCCTCGTCTTCTCCACCGGTTCCTTCTGGGCCGGCGTCGCCGCGCTGTCCGTCTACAACGGGGCGATCATCGGCGAGGCGCTGCGGGCCGGCATCAAGAGCCTGCCCCGCGGGCAGCGCGAGGCCGGGCTGGCCATCGGGCTCACCCCCGTGGCGACACGGCTTCGGATCGAGTTCCCCCAGGCGTTCCGGCAGATGCTGCCGATCATCATCGCGCAGCTCGTCGTGCTCCTCAAGGACACCTCCCTCGCGTTCGTGGTCGGCTACGAGGAGCTCCTCCGCAGCGGGCAGGGCCTGACGAACTTCTTCGGCAGCCGCTACTCGTTCTCCTTCTTCCTCGTCGTGCTGGCGATCTACCTGGCGATGAACCTGTCGCTGTCCTGGCTGGCCCGCGTCATCGCCCGGCGCACCGGGTCCAAGTCCGGCGGCGTGACGCCGAAGACCAAGACCCCGCCGGAGAAACCGGTCGAACCCGAGCTGGCGTACCCCGCGGCGCTGGGCAACCAGATGGGCGGCGACCAGGTCCGGCGAGGCTAAACTTGGGACTTGTGTCTGACCCCACTGAGATCTCCGAACCAGCCGTGAGCGCGGCCGTCGACGCCGCTCTCGCCGCCATTGCCGCCGCGAACGACTCCGCGGCCCTGAAAACCGTGCGTGCCCAGCACACCGGGGAGGCGTCCCCGCTGGCCCGGCTCAACGCGCTGATGCGCAGCGTGCCCGGCGACCAGAAGGCTGCCGCCGGCAAGCTCCTCGGCCAGGCCAGGGGAGCCGTCGCACAGGCGTTCTCCGCCCGCGAGGCCGCGATCACCGAGGCCGAGGCCGCCGCACAGCTCGCGGCCGAAACGGTCGACGTGACCGCGGCGGCGTCAACCTGGACGCCGGGCGCCCGGCATCCGCTCACCCTGCTGCAGGAACGGGTCGCGGATGTCTTCGTGGGCATGGGCTGGGAGGTCGCCGAGGGCCCCGAGCTCGAGAGCGAGTGGTTCAACTTCGACGCGCTCAACTTCGACGAGGACCACCCCGCCCGCGCCATGCAGGACACCTTCTTCATCGACCCGCCCGAGGCGCACCTGGTGCTGCGCACCCACACCTCCCCGGTGCAGCTGCGCGCCCTGCTGTCCCGCGAGCTGCCGGTCTACGTCGTCGCCCCCGGCCGGGTGTTCCGCACCGACGAGCTCGACGCCACGCACACGCCGGTGTTCCACCAGATCGAGGGCATCGCCATCGACAAGGGACTCACCATGGCGCACCTGCGCGGCACCCTCGACCACTTCGTCAAGGCCATGTTCGGCCCGGAGGCGAAGGTGCGCCTGCGCCCGAACTACTTCCCGTTCACCGAGCCGAGCGCCGAACTCGACCTGTGGCACCCGACGTTCAAGGACGGCGCCCGCTGGATCGAGTGGGGCGGCTGCGGCATGGTCAACGCCAACGTGCTCCGCTCCGCCGGGATCGACCCGGAGGTCTACTCCGGTTTCGCGTTCGGCGTCGGCGTCGAACGGGCCCTGATGTTCCGAAATGATGTGAAGGATATGCACGACATGGTCGAAGGCGACGTCCGGTTCAGCCAGCAGTACGGGATGACCGTCTGATGCGCGTCCCACTGAGCTGGCTGGGCGAGTTCGTCGACCTGGCCCCGGGCACCACGCCCGAAGACGTGCACGCCGCCCTGGTGAGCGTGGGCCTCGAAGAGGAAGAGATCCACCGCTTCGAGCTGACCGGACCGATCGTCGTCGGCCAGGTGCTCGAGTTCGTCGGCGAAGAGCAGACCAACGGCAAGACCATCAACTGGTGCCAGGTGCGCGTCGCGCCCGGCGACGAGCTCGCGGCCGACGGCGGCCCCGCCGTGCACGGCATCGTCTGCGGCGCCCACAACTTCGTCGTCGGCGACAAGGTCGTCGTGACCCTGCCCGGCGCTGTGCTGCCCGGCCCGTTCCCGATCGCCCCGCGCAAGACCTACGGCCACGTGTCCGACGGCATGATCGCCTCGGCCCGCGAGCTCGGCCTCGGCGACGAGCACGATGGCATCCTGGTGCTCGGCAGCCTCGGGCTCGACCCCGAGATCGGCACGGATGCGATCAGCCTGCTGGGCCTGGACGACACGGCCGTCGAGATCAACGTCACGCCCGACCGTGGCTACGCCTTCTCGATCCGCGGCGTGGCCCGCGAGTACGCGCACGCCACCGGGGCCGCCTTCCGCGACCCCGCCCTGGCCATCTCGCCCGTCGCCTCCACGGTCGCCTTCCCGGTCACGATCGACGATCAGGCCCCGATCCGCGGCCGCGTCGGCGCGAGCGTCTTCGTCACCCGCGCGGTGCGCGGCGTGGACCCGACCCGGCCGTCTCCGGCCTGGCTGATCGCCCGGCTGAAGCTGGCCGGCATCCGTTCGATCTCGCTGATCGTGGACGTCACCAACTACGTGATGATCGAGCTCGGCCAGCCGATCCACGGCTACGACCTCGACCGTCTCGCCGGCGGTATCACCGTGCGCCGCGCCCAGCCGGGCGAGAAACTCGTCACCCTCGACGACGTCACCCGCACCCTGAACGTCGAAGACCTCCTGATCACCGACGAATCCGGGCCGATCGGCCTGGCCGGCGTGATGGGCGGCCAGAGCACCGAGATCGGTTCCGGAACCACGAATGTGCTGATCGAGGCCGCGAACTTCGATCCGGTGTCGATCGCCCGCACGGCCCGCCGGCACAAGCTGCCCAGCGAGGCCTCCCGCCGCTTCGAGCGCGGGGTCGACCCGGCCGTCGCCGCCGTCGCTGCCGCCCGCGTCGTGCAGCTGCTGGTCGAACTCGCCGGGGGAGAGGCCGACGGCCTCGGCTCCCTGCACGACGCCACCCCCGACGCCGCGCCCATCATTCTGCCCACCGGCTTCATCTCCGGACTGATCGGGCTCGAGTACACCCCGGACGAGGTGCGCTCCTCGCTGGCCGAGATCGGCGCCTCCCTCGAGGAGACCGAGACCGGCCTGAACGTCACGCCGCCCAGCTGGCGCCCCGATCTGACCGACAAGTGGACCCTGGCCGAAGAGGTCGCCCGCATCGTCGGCTACGACCGCATCCCGTCGGTGCTGCCGGTCGCCCCGCCCGGCCGCGGCCTCACCCACGCGCAGACCCTGCGCCGCCAGGTCGCCCAGACCCTCGCTGCCACCGGCCACACCGAGGTGCTCGCGTACCCGTTCGTCTCGGAGAAGTCCAACAACCTGTTCGGGCTCCCGGCCGGCACGGCCGGAACGGGCGGCACTGCCGAAACGGGCGTGCCGCAGATCCGCGTCGCCAACCCGCTCGACGGGGAGGCGCCGTTCCTGCGCACCTCGATCCTGCCCGGGCTGCTGCAGATCATGCACCGCAACCGCTCTCGCGGGATCACCGACCTGGCCGTCTTCGAACTGGGCACGGTCTTCCGGCCGGTGGCCGGCATCCGTTACGGCAGCTCGGTCGTTCCTCCCGGTGCGGTGCGCCCGAGCCGGCAGCTGGAAGCCGAACTGAACGCGGGCATCCCCCCGCAGCCGCTCTCGGTGGCCATCGCGCTGACCGGCTTCACCGTGCGCCACCAGCCGGGCCAGCCCGCGGTCGCGGCCGGCTGGCAGGACGCCCTCGCGGCGGTACGCCAGGTCGCGCTCGCCTCCGGGGTCGCCATCACCGTGCGCCAGGGCTCACACCAGGCGATGCACCCGGGACGCACCGCGGAACTGTTCGTGACGACGGATGCCGGGCTCACCTCGGTCGGAATCGCCGGCGAACTGCTGCCCCGCATCGCCCGCGACGCCGACCTGCCCGCGGTCGTCGCCGTCGCCGAGATCGACCTGTCGGCCGTGTTCGCGCAGGCCGGCACCGAGCTGCACGCCATCCCGATCGCGACCATGCCCGCCGCCACCCAGGACCTGTCCCTGGTGGTCGACGTTCAGGTTCCGGCCGGCGAGGTGCTCCAGGCCGTGCGCCAGGGTTGCGGTCCGCTGCTCGACCAGGCCGAGCTCGTCGACGACTACCGGGGCACGGGCATCCTGCCCGGACGCAAGTCGCTGACCTTCGCCCTGCGCTTCCGGGCGCCGGACCGCACCCTCACCGCCGCGGAGGCCAGCGACGCCAAGCTCGCCGGCGTGTCCGTGACCGCCGCCCGCTTCGGCGCGACCCTGCGCGAGTAGCGCCGGCCCGGCTGCTCGTTCGTCCCCCGTGCGGCTGCTCGTGCGGCTGCTCGCTCGGCGCTCGTGCGGCTGCTCGTCCGGCTGCTCGCTCGACGCCCGTGCGGCCGCCCGCCCATTTCGCCCATTTCGCCACTTCCGGTCGAGTTCGCCCCGCACACCGGGCGTGCTCGACCGCAAGTGGCGACGTCGGCGGGGGAGCCCGGCGCGGCGGAGTCGGCGGGGGAGCCCAGTGCGGCGGAGCACCCGCCGAGCGTCGCCGTTTCTGCCCACAGTCGCCGCCCGAGCGGCGATTATCGGCGCGAACGGCGATTCTCGGCGTGCGGGGCGGCGCGCTAAGTTTGTCACATGGCTTTTTCGGTGGCGGTGGCAGGTGCGAGCGGCTATGCGGGCGGCGAATTGTTGCGGCTTCTGGCCGAACACCCCGAGTTCGAGGTGCGCACGGTCACGGCCCACAGCAATGCCGGGCAGCTCCTGATCGACGTGCAGCCGCACCTGCGCTCCCTCGCCCACCTGACCCTCGTCGACACCAGCCCCGAGACCCTCGCCGGGCACGACGTCGTCTTCCTGGCCCTGCCGCACGGGGCATCCGGCGCCCTCACCGCGCACCTGCCGGCCGAAACCCTCGTCGTCGACTGCGGCGCTGACCACCGCCTGGAGAGCGAGTCAGACTGGGCCGCGTTCTACGGCGGCGACTACTACGGCGCCTGGACCTACGGGGTCCCCGAGCTCCCTGTCGCCGGCGGCACCCAGCGCTCCCGGCTGCGGGGCTCCCGCCGCATCGCCGCCCCCGGCTGCAACGCCAGCACGGTGGCCCTGGCCCTGGCTCCAGGCATCCGTGCCGGCGTGATCGAGCCGGAGGACATCGTCGCCGTGCTCGCGGTCGGCCCGTCCGGTGCCGGCAAGAGCCTCAGGCGGCCGAACCTGGCCAGCGAGGTCCTCGGCTCCGCCAACCCCTACGCCGTGGGCGGCGGGCACCGGCACATCCCCGAAATCCAGCAGAGCCTGCGCTGGGCCGGGGCCGCGAACCCGACCATCTCCTTCACCCCGGTGATCGTGCCGATGTCCCGCGGCATCCTCTGCACAGCGACGGCCCGCCTCGTGCCCGGCACGTCCGCGGCCGCGGTGCGCGCCGCCTGGGAGGAGGCCTACGCGAATGAACCGTTCGTGCACGTGCTGCCGGAGGGTCGGTTCCCGCGAACGAGCGATGTGCTCGGCGCCAACACCGCCCTGATCGGCCTGGCCGTGGACGAGGCCGCCGGCCGAGTCGTCACGATCACCGCCGTCGACAACCTGGTCAAGGGCACCGCCGGTGCCGCAATCCAGTCCGCCAATCTGTCGCTCGGACTGCCCGAAACCACGGGCCTGAGCACGAATGGAGTAGCCCCATGAGTGTCACCGCCCCAGCCGGGTTCGCCGCCGCCGGAGTCACCGCCGGCCTGAAGAAGTCCGGCGGCCTCGACCTCGCCGTCGTGCACAACCTCGGCCCGCTCACCAGCGCGGCCAGCGTCTTCACCCGCAACCGGTGCAAGGCCAACCCCGTGCTCTGGAGCGAACAGGTCATGCGCGGCGGCCGGGTCAAGGCCATCGTGCTCAACTCGGGCGGGGCGAACTGCTACACCGGCACCATCGGGTTCCAGACCACGCACGCCACGGCCGAGGCCATCGCCGACCGCCTGGAGATCTCCGCCGGCGAGGTGCTCGTCTGCTCCACCGGCCTGATCGGCGAGCAGCTCGACCTGGGCAAGATCACCGCCGGCGTCTGGGATGCGACCCTCGCGCTCCAGTCCGCCGCCGCCACCTCGGATGCCGCCGGCCTCGCCGCGGCGCAGGCGATCATGACCACCGACACCACGCCCAAGCAGACCCTGCTCACGTCCACGGCCGGCTGGACCATCGGCGGCATGGCCAAGGGCGCCGGCATGCTCGCGCCCGGCCTCGCCACCATGCTCGTCGTGCTGACCACCGACGCCGTACTCGACTCCGAGCAGCTCGACGTGGCCCTCCGCGAAGCCACCCGGGTCACCTTCGACCGGCTCGACTCCGACGGCTGCATGTCCACCAACGACACCGTCAGCCTGCTCGGCTCCGGTGCCAGCGGGGTCGCCGCCGACCTGCCCGAATTCACGGATGCGCTGATCGCCATCTGCCAGGACCTCACCCTGCAGCTCCAGGCCGACGCCGAGGGTTCGGGGCACGACGTCGCCATCACGGTGCGGAACGCCGCCACCGAGGACGACGCCGTCAACGTGGCCCGCGCGGTCTCCCGCAGCAACCTGTTCAAGACCGCCATCTTCGGCAACGACCCCAACTGGGGCCGCGTGCTCGCGGCCGTCGGCACCACGGATGCCGCCTTCGACCCCTACGGCATCGACGTCGCGATCAACGATGTGCAGGTCTGCACGGCGGGGGAGCCGGACCAGCCCCGCGAACTCGTCGACCTGACGCTCCGGTCGGTGACCGTGCTGATCGACCTGCACGAGGGCACCGAGACGGGCACGATCTGGACCAACGACCTGACCCACGAGTACGTCGAAGAGAACAGCGCGTACTCGAGTTGATTCCGGCGGACGAGACGCAGAACAGCCGGGCCGAGGCTGCCGTCAAGGCCGCCACCCTGATCGAGTCCCTGCCGTGGCTCAAACGGTTCCACGACCAGATCATCGTGGTCAAATTTGGCGGCAACGCCATGGTCAGCGACCAACTTCAGCGCGCGTTCGCCGAGGACATGGTCTACCTGCGCTACTGCGGCATCCGCCCCGTCGTCGTGCACGGCGGCGGCCCACAGATCTCGGCGATGCTCGACCGGCTCGGCATCGAGAGCGAGTTCCGCGGCGGCTACCGGGTGACCACCCCCGAGGCGATGGACGTCGTGCGGATGGTGCTGACCGGGCAGATCAACCGTGAACTTGTCAGCCGCATCAACGCGCACGGCCCGCTCTCCGCCGGGCTCTGCGGTGAGGACGCCGGGCTCTTCCAGGGCCGTCGCCGCGGCACCGTCATCGACGGCGAAGAGGTCGACCTCGGCCTCGTCGGCGACGTCATCGGCGTCGACCCCGAGGCCGTGCACGCCCAGCTCGCGGCCGGCCGCATCCCGGTCGTCTCCTCGATCGCTCCCGACACGGATGTCCCGGGCCAGTCCCTGAATATCAACGCCGACGCCGCCGCCGCGGCCCTTGCGGTCGCCCTCGGTGCCGCGAAACTGGTGATCCTGACCGATGTCGCCGGGCTCTTCAGCGACTGGCCGAACCGCGACTCGCTGGTGTCGGTCATCGACGTGGACACCCTCCGCGCCCTCCTGCCGGAGCTCGAGTCGGGCATGATCCCCAAGATGACGGCCTGCCTGGACGCGGTCGAGGGCGGCGTCGCGAAGGCGGCCATCATCGACGGCCGCGTGCCGCACTCGATCCTGCTGGAGGTTTTCACCGGCAGCGGGATCGGCACCGAGGTCGTCCCCGCCCAACCCTGACCGACACACACAAGCACGACCGACACAGAAGTGAGCACCAAACCCATGGCAGACTTCGGCACCGAAGACTGGCGCAACCGATTCAGCGACGCGATGATGCACACGATCGCGCCGCCGCTGGCGATGCTGGTGCGGGGCGAGGGCTGCTACGTCTGGGACGACGAGGGCACCGAATACCTCGACTTCCTCGCCGGCATCGCCGTGAACTCGCTCGGCCACGCGCATCCGGACCTCGTCGCCGCCGTCACCGACCAGGTCGGCCGCCTGGCCCACGTGGCCAACTACTTCGCCTCCCCGCCCCAGCTGGAACTGGCCGAACGGCTGAAGCGGATCACCGGCACCGGCCCGGCCGGACGCGTCTACTTCTGCAACTCCGGCGCCGAGGCCAACGAGGCCGCGTTCAAACTGGCCCGGCTGAACACCGCGGGCGGCCGCCGCACCCGCATCCTCACCCTGCACGAGTCCTTCCACGGCCGCACGATGGGCGCGCTCGCCCTCTCCGGCAAACCGGCCATGCGCGAGCCGTTCCTGCCCGTCCCCGGCGGGGTGGAGCACATCGACGCCACCCTGGCCGCGCTCGAGGCCGCCCTTGACGACACCGTCGCCGCCCTCTTCCTCGAACCGGTGCAGGGCGAGGCCGGCGTGATCGACCTGCCCGACGGGTTCCTTCTTCGCGCCCGCGAACTCTGCACCCGGCACGGCGTGCTGCTCATCATCGACGAGGTGCAGACGGGCGCCGGGCGCACCGGCGCCTGGTTCGCCTACCAGCACGACGGCATCCAGCCGGATGCCGCGACCCTGGCCAAGGGGATCGGCGGCGGCCTGCCGATCGGCGCCCTGGTCACCTTCGGGGCGGCATCCGAGCTGTTCCAGCGCGGCCAGCACGGCTCGACCTACGCTGGAAACCCGCTGGTCACGGCCACCGCGAACGCCGTGCTCGGCACGATCGAGCGCGACGGCCTGGTCGAGAACGCGGCCCACCGCGGCGACCAGTTGCGGGAGATCATCACCGGCCTCGGCTCCCCGCTGATCGCGGAGGTGCGCGGCCGCGGCCTGCTGCTGGGCGTCGGGCTGACCGAGCCGGTCGCGCAGAGGCTCGCCGCCGCGGCGCTGTCCCACGGGCTGATCGTGAACGCCGCGAACGAATCCACCATCCGGATCGCCCCACCGCTGATCGTGGGCGACGCCGAACTGGCCGAGTTCGAGCGCCGATTCGGGCTCGCACTGGCCAGCCTCTAGAGTTGGACAGTCTATTGCCGAAAACCGAAAGTGACTCCGTGACCCGCCATTTCCTGCGCGACGACGACATCTCACCGGCCGAACAGGCCGAGATCCTCGGACTGGCCCTGGTGCTCAAGCGAGACCGATTCGCGGCCAAACCCCTCGCCGGCCCGCAGACGGTCGCGGTGATCTTCGACAAGTCGTCCACCCGCACCCGGGTGTCCTTCGCCGTGGGGATCGCCGACCTCGGCGGCAGCCCGCTGATCATCACGACCGCGAGCAGCCAGCTCGGCGGCAAGGAAACGGCCTCCGACACGGCCCGGGTGCTCGAACGCCAGGTCGCCGCGATCGTCTGGCGCACCTACGGCCAGGCCGGCCTCGAAGAGATGGCCCTCGGCACCACCGTGCCGGTCGTCAACGCCCTCTCCGACGACTTCCACCCCTGCCAGCTGCTCGCCGACCTGCTCACCATCCGTGAGCACCGCGGCGATCTCGCCGGCCAGACCCTCGCCTTCCTCGGCGACGGCGCCTGCAACATGGCCCAGTCCTACCTGCTGGCCGGCGCCACGGCGGGCATACACGTGCGCATCGCCTCCCCGGTCGGCTACACGCCCGACCCGCGGGTGGTGACGGATGCCGCGGCCATCGCCGCGCGCACCGGCGGCTCCGTGGCGCTCTTCACCGACCCGGCCGAGGCCGTCGCCGGCTGCGACGTGGTCATCACCGACACCTGGGTGTCGATGGGCAAGGAAGAGGAGAAGACGGAGCGTCTCGGCACGCTCGGCGCGTACCGCGTCGACGCCGCCCTGATGGCCCTCGCCAAGCCCGACGCGCACTTCATGCACTGCCTGCCGGCCGACCGCGGCTACGAGGTCACGGCGGACGTCATCGACGGCGCGCAGAGCATCATCTGGGACGAAGCCGAGAACCGGCTGCACGCCCAGAAGGCCCTGCTCGTCTGGCTGCTCGCCCAAAACGCCCAAAACGCCCAAAACGCCCCCGCATAGTGACCTTTCCGGTCGAGAGTGACCGGTCTAACGGGCACTCTCGACCGGAACGGGCACGCCCGGGCGTGACAGCGTCACCGTAAACTTGAACAGATCTACATTTAGGGAGAACCATGGCTGAACGTGTTGTGCTCGCATACTCTGGTGGACTTGACACCTCGGTTGGCATCGGCTGGCTGAAGGATGCGACCGGCAAGGAGGTCGTGGCCCTCGCCATCGACGTCGGACAGAGCGGCGAGGACATGGATGTCATCCGTCAGCGCGCACTGGACTGCGGCGCCGTCGAGGCCATCGTCGTCGACGCGAAGGACGAATTCGCCAACGACTACATCGTGCCGGCGCTCAAGGCCAACGCGCTATACCAGAAGCGCTACCCGCTCGTGTCCGCGCTCAGCCGCCCGCTGATCGCCAAGTACCTCGCCTCGACCGCGAAGGAGCTCGGCGCTGACAGCGTCGCGCACGGCTGCACCGGCAAGGGCAACGACCAGGTTCGCTTCGAGGCAGCGGTCTCCGCCCTCGCGCCCGACCTCACCTCCCTCGCCCCGGTGCGCGACTTCGCCCTCACCCGCGACAAAGCCATCGAATACGCGGCCCTGCACAACCTGCCGATCGCGCAGTCGAAGAAGAGCCCCTACTCGATCGACCAGAACGTGTACGGTCGCGCGGTCGAGACCGGCTTCCTCGAAGACCCGTGGAACGCCCCGATCGAAGACCTCTACACGTACACGCAGGACCCGGCCGTGACCCGCGAGCCCACCGAGGTCGTCGTCAGCTTCGACCAGGGTGTCCCCGTCGCCATCGACGGCGTGCCCGTCACCCCGCTGCAGGCCATCGAAATGATGAACCTGCTCGCCGGAAACCAGGGCGTCGGCCGCATCGACATCGTCGAGGACCGCCTCGTTGGCATCAAGAGCCGCGAGGTTTACGAGGCTCCGGCCGGCATCGCCCTGATCGCCGCACACGAAGAGCTCGAGAACATGACCGTCGAGCGCGACCTGGCCCGGTACAAGCGCACGGTCGAGTCCAAGTGGGCCGAGCTCGTCTACGACGGCCTCTGGTTCTCCGGCCTCAAGCGCGCCCTCGACGTGTTCATCGACGAGACGCAGAAGCACGTCACCGGCGACATCCGGCTCAAGCTGCACGCCGGCACCGCCGTCGTCACCGGCCGCAAGTCCACCCAGAGCCTCTACGACTTCAACCTCGCCACCTACGACACCGGTGACACCTTCGACCAGTCCATGGCCAAGGGTTTCATCGAGCTGTGGTCGCTGCCGAGCAAGATCTCGGCTCGCCGCGACCTCGCCGGCAAGTAGGGCATCGGCGTGGCTGGAGACAAGAACGAGAATCGTGCCGGCAAGGCGGGCGCCCTGTGGGGCGGTCGCTTCGCCGGGGGACCGTCGCCGGAACTGGCGAAGCTGAGCAAGTCGACCCAGTTCGACTGGCCGCTGGCCCCCTATGACATCCGTGGTTCGAAGGCCCACGCCCACGCCCTGGCCGCGGCCGGTTACCTGACCGACGACGAATTCGTCGCCATGGTGGCCGGCCTCGACGCCCTCGTCGAGGCCGTGCTCGACGGTCGGTTCCAGCCCGCGGAGAGCGACGAAGACGTTCACTCGTCGCTCGAGCGCGGCTTGATCGACATCGTCGGCGTCGAACTCGGCGGCAAGCTCCGCGCCGGCCGCAGCCGCAACGACCAGGTCGCGACCCTGGTGCGGATGCTGCTTCGCGACAAGGCTGTTGCCCTCTCCGCTCACGTCGTCGACCTCATCGACGCCCTGGCGTCGCAGGCCGAAGCGCACGAGCACGCGATCATGCCCGGCCGCACCCACCTGCAGCACGCGCAGCCGGTGCTGCTCGCCCACCACCTGTTCGCGCACTGCTGGCCGCTCGTGCGCGACCTCGAGCGGTTCACCGATTGGAACAAGCGCGCCGACTTCTCGCCCTACGGCTCGGGCGCCCTGGCCGGCAACACCCTGGGCCTCGACGCCAACCTGGTCGCCGCCGACCTCGGCTTCAGCGCCGTGGTCGAGAACTCGATCGACGGCACCGCGAGCCGCGACCTGGTCGCGGAGTTCGCGTACATCACCGCCCAGATCGGGATCGACCTGTCCCGCCTGGCCGAGGAGATCATCCTCTGGAACACGCGCGAATTCGGTTTCGTCACCCTCGACGACTCCTATTCGACCGGGTCCTCGATCATGCCCCAGAAGAAGAACCCGGACATCGCCGAGCTCGCCCGCGGCAAGTCCGGCCGCCTGATCGGCAACCTGACCGGGCTGCTGACCACGCTCAAGGGCCTCCCGCTGGCCTACAACCGCGACCTGCAGGAAGACAAGGAGCCGGTCTTCGACTCGATCGAGACCCTCGAGGTGCTCCTGCCGGCCTTCAGCGGCATGATCGCGACCCTGACCTTCCACACCGACCGCATGGCCGAGCTGGCGCCGCAGGGCTTCTCCCTGGCAACGGATGTCGCCGAGTGGCTGGTCAAGCATCAGGTCACCTTCCGCGACGCCCACGAAATCACCGGCGCGCTGGTCAAGCACGCGGAGCAGAACGGGCTCGACCTGCACGAGGTGGACGACGCGGCGCTGCTCGCGCTGTCACCGCACCTGACGCCGGACGTGCGCGAGGTGCTCACCATCACCGGTTCGGTTTCCCGCCGCGACGGCCAGGGCGGCACCGCCCCGGTGCGCGTGGCCGAGCAGCGCGCCGTGCTGGTCGCCCGGGTGGGGGTCCTGGCGGCCGCTCTCCGGGTGTGATCCCCGGCCGCAGCCTGCTGGCGCGACCCGCACTGGAGGTCGCGCCGCTACTGCTGGGCGCGGTGATCGGCCGGGACGGGGTGCTGCTTCGCATCACCGAGGTCGAGGCCTATCTCGGGCTCGGCCTCGACCCCGGATCGCACGCCTTCCGCGGGCAGACCCGGCGGAACGCGGCCATGTTCGGCGAGCCCGGTCACCTGTACGCGTATTTCAGCTACGGCATGCACGTCTGTGCGAACATCGTCTGCTCGGAGCCGGGGGAGGCGTCCGCGGTGCTGCTGCGCGCCGGCGAGATCATCGCGGGTGTCGACGAGGCACGGATGCGACGCCCCACCGCACGCAGCGACCGCGACCTCGGGCGCGGCCCGGCCCGGCTCACGGTGGCGCTCGGCATCGGGCTCGCCGACGACGGCGCGGACCTCAGCCGGGCCCCGTTCGAGCTCACCCTGCCGGAGCAGCCGAGCGAATTCCGGAGCGGCCCCCGAACCGGCGTGAGCGGCCCCGGCGGAGGCGCCGAGTACCCGTGGCGATTCTGGATCCCCGATGACGCGTCGGTGTCGCCCTACCGGCCGCATCCGAAGCGGGGCACTGAGCCCCACCGTCGTTAGGTCCGGGCCATCCCTGGGCCAGCGCCGGGGCATCCGTCGTCACGTAATTTCGGAGATTTTCGAGAATCACCGCTTTCGGCGCCCGCCCCAACGGCGTGTTGCGAAAATCTCCGCAGCTAGTAACGCGGTGGCCACGGATGTTCCGGGTCGGACAGCAGATCCGGGTCGCCCGGCCGCGGCGAGCCACCGCGCCCCAAGGAAACCGTCCCACGCCGCCCCGAGGGACCCGACCCAGCCCAACCGGCCCGCCCCGAGGGACCCGACCCAGCCCAACCGGCCAGCCAGCCCAGCCCGAGGCTCGCGGCGCACCCTCTTGCCGCGGGCGCTGGTTACAACGTGCGCCCGCGACCACAGGGTGCGCCGCGACGCCCCGCCATGCCATTCCGCAGACGGACCCGGCCGGGGCATCCGTCGTCACGTGATCTCGGAGATTTTCGAGAATCACCGCTTTCGGCGCCCGCCCCAACGGCGTGTTGCGAAAATCTCCGCAGTTGCTGAACGCGGTGGCCACGGATGTCCCGGGCCGGGCAGCAGATCCGGGTCGCCTGGCCGCGGCGAGCCACCGCGCCCCAAGGGACCCCACCCGAGGCTCGCGGCCCACCCTCTTGCCGCGGGCGCTGGTTACAACGTGCGCCCGCGACCACAGGGTGCGCCGCGACGCCCAGCGGTGCCGCTGGCCGATTCCGAGGCCGCGAAGACTCGCTAGGCGACCGCGATCTGCACGAGGGCCGCGCACGCGCAGGCCCAGATCAGGCTGGCGAGGGTGCCGATGATGAATCGCTCCCGCGCCTCGGCGGCGGCCAGCTCGGTGAACCGGCCGACGCCCTTGATCGCCACGACGATGGCGAGGGCCTCCGGGAAGCCGGCGAGGATCGCGCCCGCCACGGCCAGCCGCTCAAGGATCCCGATCATCAGGCCGCCGCGCAGCACCTCGTGCACCGCGTGCTGGGGCTTCGCCTGGTCGGTGCGGGCCTCACCGGTGCCGGGCTCGTCGGTGCCGGCCTGGGCGGGAACCCCCGAGTCAGAGGCCGCCGACCCGGCGTTCGCCACCAGGATGCCGCCGTGCTGGCCGGGCGTCACGCTGTTGTGCGTGGCCAGCCGGAGTGCGAGCAGCGCTGCGGGCCCGCCGCCGACGACCGCCAGGCCGAGGGCCAGCATGCCGAGGATGGTGCCGAACACACTGGCGCCGCCGGGGGCGGGCACGGATGCGATCAGCAGGGCCGCGGCCAGGCCGCCGGCGGCGATGGCGGCGAACTGCTGCTTGTGCTGCCGGAACGCCAGGACCGCGAAGAACAGCGAACCCGTCGTGACCAGGATCAGCAGGAGCCAGTACAGGTACGCCACGATCTGGAAGGACGAAGAGGTCATGCGGCAGGGCCCGTTTCTGTCGTGGCGTGCTGGAGGTTCTCCAAGAGCCTAACGAGTGCGGGCTGCGCGGACTGGTCCACGCGCCACAGGGCGCTGCGGAGTCGCTGGCTGACGGCCGCCGCCGAGATCTCGAGCGCCGCGGCGATCTCCACCTGGGTCAGGCCCCGGCCGAGCAGGTCCACGGCCGCCCAGCCTTCCGTCGTGCGGCGCTGGCGCAGCAGCAACAGCGTGGTCACGAGGGCCTCGACCTCCTCGGCGCCAAGCAGCGGGGGAGCGCCGGTCGGGCCGGCGAGCTCGAGGCCGAACCGGCCCTCCGCTTTCTTGGCGCGCGTCACCGCGGCCCGGGCGCCGACGAACGCGTGCCCGGATGCCTGGCGGGCCGAGGCCGGCAGGGGGCGGCGCACCTCGCCGATCCCGAGCCCGATGCTCCAATGCCCGGAACGCTGTAGGTCCAGGATCACGTCTAGGGTGCTGCGGGCATCCGTCAGCAGCATCTGGATCTCGTCGCCCGCCGTCTGATCGGGCGGGAGGATGAAGGCTCCGGGGAAACGGGCGATGAGGGCGTCGATCATCTCGCCGGCACGATCGCGATCGTTGCGGCTGTCGATCTGGTCAGCGGTGATCACAAACACGGAAGACTCCTCTCGCACCGGGAACAGATGAAGTGTCCAGGCTGAATATACACCAGTTCAGCTTGCAGACTTAATAATTCGCAATGAAGGTTCAGAGGTGATCCGGCGGGCCCAGTTCGGGCGCTGGTAGCCTTGGCTCGTGTCAGATCCAGCGATCCTCGCCCTGCAAGCCAATGACCCGACCTTCGACGACGTCTGGGAGGAGATCTCCTGGCGTGGCCTGGTGCAGGTCTCGACGGATGCCGCCGAACTGCGCGCGCTGCTCGCCGGCCCGCCGGTCACGTACTACTGCGGCTTCGATCCGACCGCACCCAGCCTGCACCTGGGCAATCTCGTTCAGCTGCTGCTGATGCGCCGCCTCCAGCTGGCCGGGCACCGACCGCTCGGGCTGGTCGGCGGATCCACCGGCCTGATCGGCGACCCGCGCCCGACCGCCGAGCGCACCCTGAACTCGAGGGATGTCGTCAACGAGTGGGTGGGCTACCTCCAGGCCCAGGTCTCCCGCTTCCTCAGTTCGGAGGGCGACAGCGCCGTCACCCTCGTGAACAACCTGGACTGGACCGCCCCGCTCAGCGCCATCGATTTCCTGCGGGACATCGGCAAGTACTTCCGCGTCGGCAGCATGCTGAAGAAGGATGCCGTGAGCGCCCGTCTGAACTCGGACGCCGGTATCAGCTACACCGAGTTCAGCTACCAGGTGCTGCAGGGGATGGACTTCCTCGAACTTTTCCGCACCTACGGCTGCGTGCTCCAGACCGGCGGCAGCGACCAGTGGGGCAATCTCACCAGCGGCATCGACCTCATCCGCAAGGCGGAGGGGGAGAGCGCGCATGCCATCGGCACCCCCCTGATCACCAACAGTGACGGCACCAAGTTCGGCAAGAGCGAGGGCAACGCCGTCTGGCTCGACCCCACCCTGACCAGCCCGTACGCGTTCTACCAGTTCTGGCTCAACACCGACGATGCCGACGTGATCAACCGGCTGAAGGTATTCACCTTCCTCACCCGGGCCGAGATCGAGGAGCTCGAGACCGCTGTGGCGACCGAGCCGTTCAAACGGCTGGCCCAGCGCACCCTCGCCGTGTCGGTCACGAGCCTCGTGCACGGGCGCGATGCGACGGATGCCGCCATCCAGGCCGCGCACGCACTCTTCGGTCAGGGTGACCTGGCCGACCTCGACGAGGCCACGCTGGAAGCGGCGCTGCGGGAACTCCCCAACACCACGACCGCTCCGCACGCACCCGTGGTGCAGCTGCTGGTGGACACCGGGCTCACCGCCAGCCTGAGCGAAGCCCGGCGTGCGATCAGCCAGGGTGGCGTCTACCTCAACAACGTGAAGGTGCTGAGCGACGATCAGACGATCGAAGGCGCCGTGCTTCCCGGGGGCGTCGCCGTTCTCCGCCGCGGTAAGAAGACCCTGGCCGGCGTTTTCGTTCAGTAGCCGCGGGGCGTGACACGCCCGGGGTTGCACTGGTTTTGACGGGCCCGCCGGGGGACCGTAATGTATTCAAACGTACCCCACAGGTGCGGAAAGCCGCAGAGCTTCCCG
>NZ_SOGM01000031.1:0-29651 GCF_004403545.1 Cryobacterium sp. TmT2-59
TGAGGCAGTCGTACTCGGTCAGAATGTCGCACTTGTACTTGGCGGTGTAGGTTCGCCGCCGAGCACGCTCGGGAACCTGAGGATCGGGAACATCTTCCATCCCTACAGCCTGCCCGGTCGAGCTGGGCCCTGTCATCACTGCGTTCGTCAAGGGGAACTCCTTCCCCGCCCTCTACAACACTATTCGGGACGATCCCGGTGCCTTGTCCAAGGTTGACAGAGAGGGGTTGCCGAACCGCCTTATGCGAACGAGGACCGCGAATCAGAAAGTACTTCGAGGTCCAGACTTTCGGATGCTCTCCATGCCGCGTAGGAGAAATCGGTGTCGCTTACGAGATTGGCTTTGAACGTCGATACGGCATTGCCGACAGGGCTGAGGACAGATGACTGCAGCTGCGCGCACCAGTCTTCCCAAAGTCGGAGGACGGTCGTCATGTCAACGGATTCCGGGTTGGTTCCCCATGCTGCGAGGTTGGCGGCGAGTAGTTCCGAAATCCGATCTAAGGTGAGGCTCTCGCGTCTCTCGTTTCTCCGGCGCCCGTGGACGTTCGCGGCCGCCCAGTCCCATCCAGGGTCGGCGTCCTCCGCGTTGATGAGGTGTCTACTCGGGATGATCACGTGCAATGTGAGACGCCGTCCGTATTGGGTCCACTGGTCGGCCCCGACACGGAGCTCTTCGACGTGGTCGAGGACTGATCCGAATGCTCCGGCTCCTCCCACGGCTGATTGCGCTTTTTTGCGGAGTTTCTGGAAGGTTGGGTACACCTCGTCCGGGAAGGGGAAACGGGTAAATACGCGTCCGATTCGATCAGCGAGATTCCGCGCAACTTCGCTTTGCTCCATCGTTGTTCGACGTGAAATGAGTAAGCGATCCCGCAGCATCGACTTCGGAACGGAGGCCATTTGCTCTACGTCGGCGAGCTGGGCAGGGATGGAACCTGCTGGAGGTAGGTAAAGCCGCAAGGGTAGTTGTCCCTTGCGCGCGGCTGAGAGCATTGCAGCGTCGGCGGGGACAATCGGCGCGACCAAGCACAATTGCTTACTGTCCTGAACGACGTCACAGGTTTGGCTTAAAATAACGACGCCGTGCGGGGTCGCGCGACGATCAGGAGTGCCGTCGGCCAAGACGGGCAGCCATTCGAGCGCAACGACATCTCCTTGTCGCAACTGATCCACGGAAACAATCGCCTCGCCCGCGAGCATGCCTTAGGCGCCCAGCCGGTCGCGTACCGTCAGGGAGCTCGCTTGAATTACGGCATCACTGGGTGTCTGTCCTACGAGCCGGTGAAACAGGCTCATTCCATTCGACGAGCTGAGAAGCGATGCCCTCCGGTTCTCAGGGGAATCCCCTAGCTCTGCGACAGCAGTCAAGAGGAATGACAGCCGTTCTTGGTGCTGTGACGCCATCGCGCCGCCTGCGATCCAGTTCTGGATTGAGCGTCTCGACACGCCAAATAGACGGCCTAGCTGATCGGCTGTAAGTCCCGACGTGTCTCGCAGTTGAGCAACAGAATTCTCGGCACTCTTGGATTCCAGGGGGCTGAACGACGGCAGTGTGGAGGCACGGGCGGCCGGGCTCCAAGAGGGGAATGCGATGGGCGTTGCGGTACCGTCGCTTGTGAAGGAACTCTGAAACATCGGCTCGAGCGCCCTGTGCAACATGGTTGCGTTAGTTTCGGATCCGATGCCGAATATCGGCACAAATGCAAGTCCGACCGTCGTGGTGAGGACCAGAGCTGTTTGAAGGTTTGGGCGCTTCTGGGTGAGACGTGTCAGGGAATCAGGCTGGGTCGCTGTCTGCATGAGGTGTCCTCGTTCCGAATTCGTCGATAAACCCCGTCTTGATGATGAATTTGAAAAAGTCGTAAGCGGCATCGGACATTCGGCCCGCTTGCGCGAGGACCCCTTCGAGGTCGAATGCTGCATTGACTTCGATCATGGCGTCAATGTCGAGGATCCATGATGGGCCAGGGACGGGTGCTACCGAGGGATCTAACGTCGTGCCAGGCGCCATGACGCCGGAGCGAACCTGCAATATCCCACCGCCGACGGAGAATTGTGCTTGGTTGAGGTTCTGAAGCAACACCACGTCGGCTGAGGCCGGCGTCGGGAGCGACTGATACCCGAGCACCTGAGGGGTGACAAGCTCTCCGAGCCTCCCCATGAGCTCGGGGTCCGCGATCCTATTTAGGTACCGGACTCCCACGCGTTCGACGTAGCGGATGTCGACGTTCGCCTGGAGGAGATCCAATACGACCCGAAGGTGCTCAGCGAAGTCAGGCCAACCCGGGTAGTCCTGCGTATATATGGAAAGAAATGTTTTTCCCAGACTTACGTGCCGCTTTCGGTCAATGGAACTCCATTGATGCACTGTGCCCACTTCATGCTGCTGCACGCCTGTGGGACCAACGGAAAAGGTCATCTCTGGTGTCGAGGAGTAGAGGGGATATTCAGACAGTGTCACGCCGAACGCTTGCGCGATGGGCGTGAGATTCTCGCTTTGGAGGTAAGCGAGCTCGGGCCACCTCAGCTGGAAAAGGACGAGCTCCAGCGGGGCGGTCTGCAGCCGGACACGGGTTTCGGAATCACCTGTGAACGGGCGGTAGCGCTCTCGATCGGTCATGCTTCACACTCTACTTCACACCTATGACATGCCGCTCGACTCCGTCCGGGCTCATGCAAACATAGGATCGGCTCGCGCCGTTCGACTAGGCGCGCGATGCGGGTTGGTCAGCGTGCATCCTTGTCTCGTAACCTAAGCGTGCCGTTACCGGCGGATTCAAGTGCTGTCTGCAACACCGGTTTGATTTGTTGGGTTCGAGATTAGCGTGGCGAGGACTTCTGCGGGCGTTCGGTAGCCATGGCGTTTGCGGGGCCGGCGGTTGAGGTCCGCGGCAACGTTCTCCAGTATCCCGGGCCCGTGGAAGGACAGGTCGGTACCCTTCGGAAAGTACTCGCGCAGGAGCCCGTTGGTGTTCTCGTTGCTGCCACGCTGCCAGGGCGAGTGCGGATCGCAGAAATAGATCGGCATCCCGGTCGCCATCGTGATTTCCTGGTGTCGGGACATCTCCGATCCCTGATCCCAGGTGGTCGAACGGCGCAGCTGTTCCGGGAGAGTGTTCATCGCGACGATCATCGCGTCGGCCACGGTGCGAGCGGTGTGATCCCCGGGCAGATGCAGCAGCATCACGTATCCCGTGGTCCGTTCGAGAAGGGTCCCGATCGCGGACTTCGACGAGGTCGAGCCGATGATCAGGTCGCCCTCCCAGCGCCCGGGAACGGCGCGGTCCTCGATCTCTGGCGGCCGGTCAGAGATCATCACCATCTCCCGGAACCTCTGCGGCCGCGGGCCCTCCGGCCTCTGCGGGCGCCGTGTGACACGCCCTGACCGCAACGCGCGCGGAAACCGCGGCGCACGCAGCTGAACGCGGCAGGTAACATCCGCGACAAGGTGATGTTGAGCGAACGGCCGAAAGAGGCCAACGACAGACTGGTCGTCGGCCATTGGGAGGGTGATCTGATCGTCGGTTCCGCGTCGAGTTCGGCAATCGCGACCTTGGTTGAACGCACGACCCGGTTCGTCGTCTTGGTACATCTGCCCAACGGCCACAGCTCCGCTGAACTCCACGATGGACTCACCGACGCCCTGGACGCTCTGCCCGTGCTGCTGCCCTTTACGGCTGCGGTTTGACATTAATTAGAGCAAAGACTCTAATTAGGGTATGACCCCGGAAAAGAAGGCCGAAACGGCCCTGCACGGTGATGGTGCGCACACGGATGTGCAGGAAAAGGCGGGGCGGGCGTCGACCAGGCGTTCGTTTCTCAAAGTGGCCGGAATCGGTGCGGGGTCCCTCCTGTTCGTCGGTGCCGCTGGATTGACCTGGCGTGCAGTCGACGGCGGCGTGCTCGCGAGCGGCACTGGCGAGGCCTTCGCGGCGTGGGGGGAGGCCGGCCCCGAGACGCACGACGCCCTCGGCCTAGTGCGGACCGCCGTGCTCGCGGCGAACGCCCACAACGCCCAGCCCTGGCAGTTCAGGGTGTCGGACAACCGGATCGACGTGTTCGCGGACACGACCAGGAACCTGGGTGCCATGGACCCGCTGTTTCGCGAACTGGATGTTTCACTCGGATGCGCCATCGAGAACATCGTCGTCGCGGCCCCCGCGAACGGGAAGGCGGCTACCGTCACGCTGCTGCCGGACCCTACAGACCCCACGCATGTCGCACGGATCGACCTTCACGCGGTGGAAGCCTCCGTCTCACCTCTGTTCGACGCCATCACGTCCAGACATACCGACCGCAACGGCTACGACCCGGCCCGGCGCGTGGGCGACGCGGAGCTGGCCCGGCTCAGCGGCCTCGCCGACACGATGGACACCGAACTCGTCTGGTTCTCGACCCCGGCGGAGAAGGACGCGTTCGGCGCCCTGACTATCCGCGCAACGAAGGCGATTATCGCGGACCCGGAACAGGTGGCGGATGACGCCGCCTGGTACCGCACCGACTGGCACGAGATCCAGGCGCATAAGGATGGCATCACGATTGACCCGTCCGGGCAGTCCGAATTCATCCGGGCCTTGTCGAAAATCATGCCGGTCTCCACCGCCCAGAACAACGCGGGCTGGCTTGCGGGCACCCGGGACAGCCAGGTTCCGACCGCCTCGGCCTTCGGCGCCATCGTCGTGCGGGACCCGCTCGACACCGGGCAGCGCCTCGAGGCCGGTCGGCTCTGGCAGCGGATGCACCTGGCCATGACTGTCGACGGGGTGAGCGCCCAGCCGCTTTGCCAGGTGCCGGAACGGATCGACCGGGAAAGCACTGCGGGCCTGGTGCCGGACTTCGGCCCCGCCCTCGCGGCTCTGCTGCCCGCCGATCGCCATGCGGTCATGACCTTTCGGATCGGGTACCCGACCGGGAAAGCGCTGCCGAGTCCGCGGCGTCCCGCGCGCGAGGTCGTGCTCTCGTGAGCCGCGTCCCCACAACGGCGACGGCGAGGGGCACCGTGGCGTGCATACTCCAGACGGCGCTCACCCTCTTCAACGAACGCGGCCCCGCCGCCGTCACCACGAATGCGATCGCGGCGGCGGCCGGGATCAGCCCCGGCAACCTCTATTACTGGTTCAGCGGGAAGGACGAGATCGTGCGCGAGCTGCACGCGCAACTGGTCGCGGCCTATGAGGCTCTCTGGGGGGTGCTCGAGACCGGCAGCCCGAGGCAGCTTAGCCCGGAGCAGGTGCTCGACCGCCTCGGCAGGGGTGCCGCGCTGACGCGGCAGTACGCGTTCCTAGCCCGCGACCTCTTCGGCCTTCTGCACGCAGACCCCGTGCTCGCGGAGCAGTACCGACTCGTGCGCGCACGTCGGCTCGTCACGTTCACCGACCTCGCGCGCGGCTGGCGTGATCACGGCGACATCCGCCCCCTCAGCGATCCCGAGCTCGACGACCTCGTGAGGGCACTCTGGATTCTCGCCGAATCCTGGTTCGCCTTTGACGAGCTCGACTCCAGTGCCCCCACCGGGTTCCCTGCCGGTAACCGCGACCCGGACTCCGAGGGCGGAACGCGCTACCTGCGCGCCGTCTTCACGTCGTATCTCAGTGTCCCTCCGGGCACAGCGCATAACTAACGGCGGTGAGTTGTGCACTGCAAGCAAGAGAAGGTTGCGTCCGGCTTGGGTGCCTTCCTGAGGAGCACGGTTCTACAACCACACCTAAGTCAATTGCTCGTAATCAGAAAGCTGAAATAACATGACGCCCCACTACTTAAGCCAGCTTGTTTGGCGGACACTTCTCGGTGTTGCAATTTTCAACGCGCTCTCAGCGGTGAGTGGAGGCGTACTTATGCTATTCACCGGCGGACTGGGCATGCCCCTCTCGATGCTGGAGAACAGCCCTTTCCCATCCTTTGTCGGGCCAGCGATCATTTTGCTTGTCGTTATTGGTGGTACGCAGGCGCTCGCAACCGTGCTCATGGTGCGGAGCCGTCCAACCTTCCTGCTCTGGAGCGCTGTTGCGGGCTTCGCGATGATCATCTGGATCATGATTGAGACGGCAATAATCCGCGGGTTTGGTGTGCTGCAAGCACTGTACTTCAGCACCGGAATTGCCCAACTCGCTCTCGTCCTGGCCCTTCTGGGAATCGTGGCATGGCTACCCCGTGTCCAACTTGCGGAACGTCTCGCGCCCACAACTAGTCGACCCTGACCTGGGCGCACGGGTGCGCCTGGATCGCCTATGCGCACCACTCAAACCACGGCGAGGTTGACGCCGTGTCTTCGCTCGTCAGCTCAAATCGACTCGGTTGAGCATGGTCATCGGCTGGTGTGGCCTCAGGTTGCCGACGAAGTCTCCCAGGTCTGGGGCGAAGAAAACGGAGCACTTCCTCCAGAAGAGGGCGCTGGAGCAAGCTGAGCGGGACGCAAAGTTGCGCGAAACGGTCGCACAGATGCGACTGGATGAGAGAACGACCGATCAGTGACCGCCTGAACCACCGCGAATGGTGGTGCGGGTGCTGGGGGAAAGGGATGCCGCAATGAGAGGGGCCAGGCGGCCATGCACACGGATGAACTGTGTGCACCGCCAAACTGCGCGAATTGCCTCGTCCCGATGTCGCTCACCGGCTCCACCGCCGCGCCCCACTGGCGACGCAGACGAGCGTGCTGGCGGCAGCGGCATATAGCCTCACCGCCCCCCAGAATGAGTCTGAGTACTTGTACGCGGCCTACCGGCTGCCTTCGAACTAGTCCACGACCGTGTGCGCTCCGTGCTCTGGGCAAGAGAACGCGATCGTGATGCTGGAGTCCGTCTCGAATGGCTCTGTCGGGTAACCAGCGCCGCATGCCGCGCAGGTGCGGTGCTGCTCAGTGGACTCGAAAATGGTAAGCGTTTCTCTCTCGAGCGGGTAGATGAGCGTGTGAACGCCGCGCTCGTGGCGCACCCGCGCGATCTATAGCTCTTTCCGTTGGAAGGCAGCGGCCGCGAGCGCGATTAGGCCTGCGGCGAGCAGCAAGGCGGTGCACACCGGCCAGAAGGCATCCACGGGTTTGCCGAGTGCCAGCGTGGTTGGAATGGCGGTGAGCCCCGCCGGTGACCACCTGCTCAGTGGCGTCCAGAGTGAGGCGATCGAGATGAGCGCGTATACGCCCAGCCCGGCGCCCGCGGCCCCGGCAGCGGGGGCGATGAGCACCGACAGGAACGTCATCAGGGCGATGAAGAGGATACCGAAGACGAGCCAGGCCAGAGCCGCGGTCCAGAGTGCCTGCCCAGGTGCTTCCCCGAAGACAACGGCGGTCAGCCCCCAGGTGACAGCGGTGCCGATGACGACGAGAACGGCGAGGAACGCGGAGTGCACGGTCGCCTTGGCAAGGATGAACGAGCCACGCGACACGGGCTTGGTAAGCACGAGCACTGCGGTTCCGCTCCGCCGTTCCGAGGAGACGATGCTGCCGTAGACGATGATCAGTGCGAAGAGCGCTGTCTGGGACAGGTTCTTGATCCAGCCGGTGTAAGCGTCAACGTAGCTCGGGTCGGGGAGCGTGAAGTTCCCGAGCTGCTCGGAGGCCAGCGCGTGAATGATTTCCGGGGTGAAGCGGGCCATGATCGGCCCTGTCAGGGCGAAGAACAGCAGGATGCCCGGGAGCACCCAGATCCGCCAGGTGCGCGCGATCTCGAGGATCTCCTTCTGCGCGAACGCCGCGAATCCGATCATTTTGTTCCCCCTCCAACAAGGCTGACGAAGACGTCTTCGAGCCCCATCTCCCCGGCTTCCATTCGGCACAGTCCGGTGTGCCGGTCTGCGACAAGCACCGGGATTGTGCGCCTGGCCGCGTCCATGTCGCTCACGGTGATCTCGATGACTCCGGTGGGTCCCACGGCAACGGATGCCGCCCACGGCTCCCGCGCGATGTCCTGCCCGAGCTGGCCCGCAGCATCCGTGACCTCGAGGATCACCTTGCGTTCGGCGTACCGGGACGTGAGCTCATCGATCGGTCCCTGGGCGACCACGCGGCCGTGGTCAAGGATCGCAACGGTGTCGCAGACGCGTTCGACGTCGGCGAGGATATGCGTCGAGAAGAATACGGTGGTGCGCCCGCGAAGGGAGGTGAGCATGTCGAGCACGTCCCGGCGTCCCATTGGGTCGAGCGCACTCGTGGGCTCGTCGAGCAGTAGCAGCTGGGGCGCGTTGATCAACGCCTGGGCAACGCCGAGGCGCTGCTTCATGCCGCGGGAGAAGCCACCGATGGTCGTTTTCACGTCGGTCAGTCCGGCCAGGTCGAGCAGCATGTGGACGCGTTCATCCAGGGTGCGCCGGTCGATCGCGAAGAGTCGACCGACGAACCGCAAGAATTCCTCTGCTGTCATCCAATCGTAGAAGCCGGGTACGTCAGGCAGGAAACCGATCCGGGCGCGGATCGAGTCGTCCACCGCAGTGACGTTGTGCCCGAGGATTTGCACGACGCCGCTGGTCGGCCGGGCGAGCCCAGTCAGCACCCGGAGCAGGGTCGTCTTGCCTGCCCCGTTCGGGCCTAGGAAACCGAAAATGGAGCCCTCATCGACGACCAGGTCGACATTGTCCAGTGCGTGGTGCTGGGCGTAGGTCTTCGTCAGCCCGGTGATGCGAATCGCGGCACTCATCGCGAACCGGCGTCGGGGTGGGAACCGTACAATGCCTCGGCGACCGTGTCGGGACTGACGGACGGCGCGCGGGCGGCAGTGGACGGCTCGACCGCTGTGGGGGGCTTGCGGGCCACCACAAGATAGAGGATGGCTCCGATCAGGTTCGCGAGCAGGATGACCGCCACCCAGACCCATTTATTACCGAAGGCCACTCGAGCGGCAGGCCGTCGATAGAGATCGACCAGGGCGATGATGTCGAGGGTGATCTGTGCCACCGCAAGTACGGCCAGGGCGATCAACGCTCCAGTCGGCAGAGAGGACAGGGTGACGTTCATTTCGTTGTACCTTTCTTCGATTTCGCGGCAAAGTCGCGACGCTGCTCAGCGGCGCGGCCGCTTCGGGAGACACCAACGAGCAGCGCAAGCGGCAGCGCCACAGCGCAGCCGATACCAACCCAGGTCGGCCAGATTCCGGCCCCGCCATGCACCGAGTACACCGTCTGCAGCAGGATCGCGAGCGCGACGGTTGCCAGCGCAAGGCTCACCGCCGAGGCGCCCACGCGATTCCACCGTGAGCGCCGGGCCAGGTGCACCCAACCGGCAGCGGCGACCGGCACAGCCGCCAGGCCGGATAGCAGGAAGAGGTTCGCGTCTCGGTCCGAATAGCCGTCAGGCTCGCCGAAGAATCCCCAGTGCGAGGGGACGACAGGGGGCAGGCCCGCCCAGGTGGCAACCGCGACGACGGCAAAGGCAGTGAGGAGGGTAATCGGCACGAGCATCGTCGCCGCGACGATACGGAGGGGCACCTCGGCGAAGGGCACGTCCTCGTCGTCCGGTCTCACGAGGTGTGCCCTCACCGCGAGCGCGCCGAAGTTGAGCGTCCAACCGATCCCCAGCGCCTTGGGCACCAGCATCCGCCGATCCGCCGGATTCCACGCCCTACTGGCGAAGCGTTCCGACGTGGGCGGCCTGATGTCGTACGGAACCCCCAGGAACGTACCCGCGCCAGTTCTGCGCGGTCGCGGCCCCCTGGCTAGGCCCGTGAGTGACCGATCGTCGCCAGCAGCAGCAGCAGCAGCAGCAGCACCAGCCGCATCGTCGGATGGGTCGGCTTCGTACGCGCGCGCGAGTGTCTCTGGTTTGCCTAGCTCGGCCAGCACCCGGTGCACGGCTTCCAGCGAGCGATCGGAGCCGTCAAGGCGATCTCGGACATGCGCGACCAACTCGTCAAGCGAGTCCCGGTCAATGTCGATTCGCGCTTCCCGCGCGGCGCCGCGGAGTCGGTCGAAATAGTCGGTGAGCAGAGCGGCCGTGGCGGGCGGGAAGCCGTTGCCGAGTGACAGATCCGGAGAAGGGATGTCAGTCATTGGTCGCGCTCATTCCCAGGAGATCATCCATATCCGTTTTCATGGCCGCCCAGACCTTTGTCATCGACGCGAACGCCTGCACGCCCGCGGCCGATAGTCGGTAGTACTTGCGCGGCGGGCCGACGGGCGACTCCTGCCACTCCGAGGTGATCAGTTCGGCCTTCTTGAGACGGGAGAGCAAGGGGTACGCGGTGCCCGCACTGATCGCGAGTCCCGGGTACTGGCACAGTCGGTCGACGATCTCCGCGCCGTAGGCCTCGCCCGTGTGCAGCATGGCGAGGATGGCCAGCTCGACCACGCCCTTGCGCAGCTGAGACGGTATCGCCTCGCCCTGAACAGCCATCGTGTTTCCTCCGTTTGTTCCGTGCCTGAATCATGCGATACCGGGTTCCTTGCAATACAAGCTAAACGGTAGCACAAGGTACCGACTCAATCGACGCACTCGCTGCGACGATCAGTTCAGCTGTGGCGACGTGCGTCAGAGGTCGAGTTGAGCCCGGTCTCTGGCGCCGAGCTTGGTGAGCAGGTGGCTGGCGTGGGTCTTCGTGGTCGCATAGCTGATGAAGAGGTCGACGGCGATCTCCGCGGTGGAGCGCCCATGGGCGACCGAGCGAAGCGCTTCGATCTCACGCTCGGTGAGCACGTCCAAGTCGGCCGTCCTGGCGGGCTCGGTGGGGGATTGCCGCACAAAGGCCTCGATGAGGCGTCGGGTCACGGTCGGCGCGAGCAGGGCCTCGCCGCCGGCGACGATGCGGATGGCCGCGAGGAGATCCTCTGAGTCGGTGTCCTTGAGCAGAAAGCCGCTGGCGCCTGCCCGGATCGCGGCGAAGACGTGCTCGTCAAGATCGATTGTCGTGAGGATCAGCACCCGGGTCGCCGCGGTTGCCGGGTCGGCCTCCGGCAATCCTCCGGAAATCCGCTTTCGTTCAGTGCTGCTGGCCCACCGAACTACGCCGCCGCTCCTGCCCGACAGCGCAGTTCGGCGCGCGTGAACTTTGTTGCTTTTCGTCTGGGGGATTGTTCACTGCGTGCTGCCGGCGTCAAGCCGTCGTCACAGTTTCAGCAAAAACTTCTTCCCCCGCTGCGCTCCTCCATAACTTTTGGCCTGCAACCGTTCCTTGGGGCTTGACCCCGACAGCACTCCATGAGGGCGGGGAAACCGCCGAAAGGCAAAAAAATTTGGAGGAGAGAAAATGCTTGAACAGATCCAGACCCCCGCCCACATTGTCACTCCCGCTGACGTCGAGTGGAAGATATTCCACCTCACCAGCTCGATCCGCAGGCGCGAACGCACCCTGAACTGGGACGGGTACGCCACGCCCCACACACCCGAGCACCCCGCGGTCACGGCCGCGCGCACCGTCGAAAAGCTCGCCCGGATCGCCGACCTCCGGACCCGGCTTGCCCTGTGGGAAGCCATCCAGGCCGATCAGGCCAACACCGCACCGAGCAACTGAGGAGATACGAACATGACGGATTACATCAGCACCAAGGACACCGCCAAGTTGGTTCGGGTGGCGTTGAAGAACGCGTTTTCCGGTGTGAAGTTCAGCGTCCGGATGAGTACCGGCACCGCGTCCGCGTGGATGAACGTGTCGTGGAGCGACGGACCCACCGACCGCGAGGACATGCCCCGGGTCGTGCGGTACTCCTGCGACGGGATCAACACCCACCGCGACTACACGGCCGCCGGATACCGGGTCGCGCAGCACCTCATCAGCACCGACAGCGACCACAGCGACCTCGTCGTATTCACCCCCGAGGGCGAACCCATCAACGATGCCCCGGTGCCTCACGGGATCTACGTCGCCGGGCACTTCCACGATTACATCTACAGCCCCGTGCACATCGCCCAGGTCATCCTGCACCGCGTCAACCTCTGCACGACAACCGTGCCCACCCGACAGGCCATGAGAACCAGCAATGAACACAACCACCATTGACACCGCCGCGGCCGTGCGTTTCGTCGACGTGTTCGCGGCCGCAGACTTCGCGGGCGACGTGGGCCCGCGGATGAGCTGCACCGAGGTGGACGCCCTCGCCGGGATGCTCCGCGCTGTCGGGGCCGACACCGCCGCCGACACCTGGGTATCCGCGCACGCTGAAGAAGACCAAGAAGGAGACAGCCACCACCAGGCCTGATCATTCAAACGCCCCCCTTGACGACGATCAAGGGGGGCGTTTGGCCACCCCAGCAACTCACCGACCGGAGCAATCGCCGACGACGCTTGCGGCCGATTCTGGCGCGAGGACGGCGTCGGTTGTAGCGGCGCCGTCCCGGAACCTGGCAACGACGAGGCATCGGGCGAACTCTGCGCGTACACCCGTTGGGCGGTCCGCTCAGCGTCCTCCAACGAGGCTCCGGCGGGACCGACAGGACCTAGCCACTCCAGCGAAGAGAGCCAAACCGGACAGGTCAACAGCCGCATCGAGAGCTCAATGGCTTCAGGCGGTAGGAGTCTTCTTGACGTCGCGCAGCGCCAGACCGAGGCGGCCGGCTACTTCTGCTTTGGGGGTTCCAAGCTCGAGCATGGAGGCGATGACGGCAGCCGCTGATGAGCGGGCGGCCGCACTCTGCTGCGATGCGCGTTCCTGGATGGCCGAGATCTCGGCCTGGGCGGTCGCGTCGATCTCGTCGAGGGAGTCCGTGGCGACGAAGTAGTCGGTGGCGAGTTGCTCGAGCTTGTCTTCTTTTGCGCGGAACTCTGCCGCTTTCTCGCGTGCGCGGGAGCGGGCGGCAGTCTGCTTTGCAGACTTACGTACATCGGCCATGCGTGTACCTTTTTCGTGGGTGAAGAACCATTATGCGGGAGTACCACGCGCGTGATCGTCCACCAAAACCAACGCTGGGGAGGATGCGCGCTTGTGCAGGGAGGAGCGCGTCCAGTTGCGAGCTGTGCACTGCCTGTTCGGTCATATCGATAGCCTCTACCTGCAGTCACCCGTCGATCTCAGCCTCGACTTTCAACCATCTCAATCTTCGATCGTGTCCACCCTGCATCCTCATTCTTCGTACAAGTATTTGTCACACCTCTGGCATTAGTAATAGACGAGGTAAAGTGAGCGGGTGATGACTATGCATATCCTCTCTGCGGGAGACGGGTATGTGTACTACACCAACGAAGTTGCGACCGGTGATGCGAAGCGTGAAAGCGGACGTGAGCTGGGCGATTACTACACCGAGGACGGCAACCCTCAAGGTGTCTGGGTCGGCGGGGGACTGGCCGCACTCGGCGTCTCCGGGGTCGTCACGGAGGAGCAGATGAAGGCCCTCTACGGCGAGGGCTTGCACCCCGACGCCGAACGAATCATTGCTGACGCGCAGGCGCAGGGCAAGACCGTGGGTGAGGCCACGAAGGCCGCCAAGCTCGGCCGCTCGTATTACGGGTACAACACCGACAGCACGGACCTGTCCGCGAAAATCGCCGCCGGCTACACCGACTTCACCAAGGCGAACGGGCGCGAGCCGAACGTCGCCGACCGGCGCGCGATCCGCACCCGTGAGGGTGACCTGGCGTTCCGCGACGCGAAGGGCCGACCGCCGGCCGACAAGGACGAACTCGGCCGGTTCATCACCGCGGCGACGCGTCCGACGCAGCAGGCTGTCGCCGGGTTCGACCTGGTGTTCTCACCTGCGAAGAGCGTGTCTGTGCTTTGGGGCCTCGGTGACGAGGACACCCGGAAGACGATCGAGGACGCTCAGGCGGTCGCGATCCTGGACACCGTGTCGTACCTGGAGCGGGAAGCGATCGCGACCCGTGCGGGCACGAACGGGGTCGCTCAGATCGACGTCGAGGGTGGCCTGGTGGCGACGCGGTTCCGTCACTATGACTCCCGGAATGGTGACCCGCAGTTGCACGATCACTTGGTGGTGGCGAACAAGGTCAAGGGTGTCGATGGGAAGTGGCGCACGATCGATTCCAAGCTCCTCCACCGTCAGGGTGTGGCCGCGTCGGAGTTCTACAACCAACGCGTCATGGACGAAGTCACCACCCGCCTCGGCCTGACCACGGAGCTGCGTGAAGTCACCCCGGGCAAGCGGCCCGTGGTCGAGATCGCCGGTGTTGACGAGCGCCTCACTGGGGTGTTCTCGACTCGGTCTTCGGACATTAAGAAGGTCGTTGGCCAGCTCGAGAGGGACTACCGGGCCACTCACGGGCGCAGCCCGGACGCGGTCGCCCGGATCAAGCTCGCGCAGCAGGCCACCCTCGAGACCCGCCCCGCGAAAGCCCACGCCCGATCCCTGGCCGGCCTCCGCGTGGAGTGGGCCATCAAGGCCGCTGAACGCGTCGGCGCCGCCACCGTCACTAACCTCCTGAAGGATGCCCGCGCCGCAGCGCCGGCCGTGGGTCGTAGGCCGGGGGAGTCGCGGGTGGTGGATGTGGACCGGGCTGCACGCGAGGTCGTGGCGACGGTGTCGGCGCATCACGCGGTTTGGGGTCCGCACATGATCGAGGCCGAAGCCCGACGCTGGGTCCAGAAGGAAACCAGCCTCGGCCCCGTACCGGCAGGCACCGTCGAGCAGATCACCCGGCGGGCCCTGGAGACGGACTCGATCGCGGTGACCCCGCCCGCTCCGCACGGTTCCTTCGAGCCCCTGACCCGCCGGGACGGGTCGAGCATCTATGAGCACAAGGGCCGCATGCTCTTCACATCTACCGGCCTCCTCGCCGCAGAAGATACGTTGTTGGCCGCCGGCCGCACCCGCACGATCGCACCCATCACGGTGGCCGAATTTGACCGCACGGCCGCGCGTCACACCGGACCGTTGGATGCCGGGCAGCGGGCCCTGGCACGCGAGTTCACGACCTCCGGCACGCTCCTTGTCGTCGCGACCGGGCCCGCTGGCGCCGGGAAGACCACCGCCCTCGCGTTGGCCGCCCGCGCCACCGAGCAGGCCGGTGGCCGCCTGATCGGGTTGGCCCCGTCCGCGACGGCGGCCGCCGTGTTCCGCGACGCCGTGGAAGTCCCGGCGGCCACGATCCACTCCTTCGTCCGCGCCTACGACACCCACGGGGACGCCACCCCGGACAGCCGCCACCCGGAAGAGTTGAAGCTGCGGGCGGGGGACATCATCGTCGTCGACGAGGCCGGCATGGCCGGCACCCTCAACCTCGCGAAGGTCACCAGCATTGCCGAGCGGCACGGGGCGCACGTGCGCCTGATCGGTGATGACCGGCAGCTCGCCGCCGTCGAGTCCGGCGGAGCGCTGCGCCTCCTGGAACGCGAAGTCGGCTCCGTCAAGCTCGAAGAGATCCACCGGTTCACGTCCCCGACCGAGGCCGAAGCGACCAGGCAGCTGCGCGACCCGGCCACCGTCGGGGACCCGTTCCGCTGGTACGTCGACAACAACCGGGTCACCGGTGGCAGCATCGACCGGATGACCGACCACGTCTTCGCCGCCTGGCAGCACGACGACGAAGACGGAAAGAACGCCGTCATGCTCGCCCAACAGAACGTGACCGTCACCGACCTCAACACCCGGGCGCAGGCCTACCGGATGGGCTCCGGCCTCGTCTCCGGGAAGAAGTCCTCGCAGCTGCGCGACGGGCTCGCCGCGTACCAGGGCGACCGGATCGTGACCCGGCTGAACGACGCCACCCTCCGCACCGGGCGCGGCACCGACCGCGTCAAAAACGGTGACGTGTGGACGGTGGGGAAGGTGCAAGCCGACGGGGCGTTGTCCGTCACCCATGCCGGGCATGGCGGACGCATCACCCTTCCCGCCGAGTACGTGCAGAACAACGTCGAGCTCGGCTACGCGTCTACCATTCACCGCGCGCAGGGCATGACCGCGGACACCGCCCACGTCCTCGCCGACTCCTCCACCTCCCGCGAGCTCGTCTACGTCGGGTTGACCCGTGGGAAGGAAGCCAACCACCTCTATGTTGAGACCGAAGACGCCCAGCCTATGAGCGACGTCTTGGCCACCATCGCCGGCCACAGCGACGGGATGCTCTCCGCCACCGAAACCATCCGTGCCGAACAAGCCCGAGTCGATGACCTGGTCACCCTCATCGACCAATACGGCGACGTCGCCGAACGAGCCAACACCATCCGCTTCACCCAACTCGTCGGCCACACCCTCGACGAGCAGGACGCCCGGAAGCTTGCCAGCTCCGAGAGCTGGGGAGCCGTCACCGCCGCCCTCACCCGCGCCGAAACCCAGGGCCTTGACCCGGCCAGCGTGCTGCGGGAATCGTGGAACGAACGAGAACGCGGCACCGCCGACGACGTCGGCGCCGTCCTCTCCCACCGGATGGAACGACGCATCGAAGCGGCACCCGTCGACCGGGCGCCGGCAGTGGGGGAGCGTCCGGCGGTGCCGGCGTGGATTGCCGAGCGCCGGGTTGTCGACGCCGCCGGCACCGAACCTGCCTGGCGCGACCACCTGGCCGAACGGTACGAGTACCTCGCTGTGCGCCTCGAGGAACGCGGCACGGCGATCGCCGTCGAGCAGCCCGAGTGGGCGCAGCAGCTTGGCGACGTCCCGGATGAAAGCGCCCGCCGGCAGGAGTGGGTGCGCCTTGCGGTCGAAGTCGACGTGTTCCGCGACCGGTACAAGGTCGACCCGACCCAGATTCAGGCCATCCCTGAGGCATACCGAGAGCGCAGCGTTGGTGCGGAACTCGCGTCCCGCGTGACCGCCCTGCAGGACAAGGCGCGGGCTCAGAGCACCCGGACGAACGACCCCGAGGCTGGCCGCCAGAGGCCGGCCACGGCACTCGACGCGATGCGCGCCGCGAACCGGGCTACGGCGGACCGGCAGCGTGAAGCGCAGCGCGCCGCTGGCCTCACGGTGAAGGCCAGCCAGGCCACCCGCGGTTACAGGGAAACACAGACCGATGACCCGCGCACCCGGGATGACGGCCGCGAACGATAGAACGTCTGTTCCGTCGCGGCAGCCGGGTTGAGGACCGTTCGTGCGGCAAGATATGACGATGGACGTTCTAGAGAATGAGTCCGCCCATTGCAAGATAGCTGCTGAACGCGAACCCGTCCGTCCATCATCGCTGCCAACTGAGGTTGCGAAGGCGGATGGGAGCAGGAGACGTGCGCAGACCTGAAATAGTGCACAACGGAGGTAGAAGTTGGGATCCCTAGGCGATGCCGCGACACTCATCGGCGAGGCCAAGAAAGTCATTGAGGTTACTCCGGATGGAAAACGAGCGATCGATTTTGCATCTCAAAGTGCCGAGATCGCAACCTGTTACTCCCGTTAGCGGCCATCAATTTTGGGATTGACAAGGCCAAGAGTTACTTCGAGACGAGGTTCGGCGATGAACTGGATGCGAAGCTCGCTGGCGTGCCCTCCGAGTACATCGTGGAGCCCAAGGCTTCAGTTGCCGGTCCCGCGATCCAGGGTCTTGCGTATTCGTTTGCTGAAGATGACCTGCGCGTCCTGTACCTGAACCTATTGCGAACGTCGATGGACGGGCGTAATCCAGACGCGGCCCATCCCGCCTTCGTCGAGATCATCAAGCAGCTGACCGCAACGGAAGCTCGACTTCTGTCTCAACTTGGACGCGGAAACCTTATGTCTGAATCGTTCGGGGTCGTGCAGCTTCGATCGAAAATGGGCGAGGCTGAAGGTGGTGGATACACGACCATCGCTAGACATCTCATGGACGTCGACAGCGTGATGGCGGATGAAGAGATCAGCATTGAAGAACTCACGAGAGCTGTCGAGAATTGGGTGCGGCTGGGACTGTTCACCGTTGACTACGGGACCTTTTTCGCTGATAAGGATGCGTACGCGTGGGAATCCACGGTTCCGAATCTGGACCTCCTGCGCAAAAAATTGGAAGGACGCAACCGGACCCTAGCGCTCGATCACGGGCTGCTCACCCCGACCTTGCTTGGCAAGGACTTCTACAAAGCGGCGGTCGGTTAAGACGGCTTCTGGCTAGGGAACTAGCCCGGAATTCGGTCAGGTCATAGATGCCGTACCAGCGGGGATGGACGGCCGCGAGCGGTAGCTCACGGTCCCCACAGCATTTATGGCGTCACGGCTCTGTGTTCCGGCCCCTTTGGTGCAGTGTTGGATCTCGATTTTTTGCAGGTTTAGCCACGCAGCATGCTTGACCGCCGTCGACAGGCGAAGTTCACTCCGATGAATCTCTGGCAAGCATCAATGAGCCGTAAGCGTCCATTTGGAGCCCTGCCACGTGCCAGACTCAAGACGATTGAGGGGAACGCAAAGTGAGATTAATTTCGGTGACGATCAGGGGATTTCGTGGTTATGCCGAGGAGCAGAGTCTTGAGGTAGGAGACCTCACGACGATCATTGGGAAAAATGATGTTGGCAAGTCGACCGTGTTGGAAGCGCTTGAGATCTTCTTCAACAACGAGGTCGTAAAACTCGACGTCGGGGACCTCAATGTAGCGTCAAAAGACAAACTCGTTGAAGTAACTTGCACCTTCGCTGATTTCCCAGAACGGCTCATCCTGGATGCTGCGGCCGAGACCTCACTCGCTGACGAGTTTCTGCTGACGTCGGCCGGATCATTGAAGGTGAAGAAGCGTTGGGATTGCTCCGGAGCGAAGCCGAAGGAAGAGGTCTACGTAACGGCGCTACATCCGAGCGCGGATAGATACTCCGATCTCCTGTCGCTCTCCAACGCAGCCCTGAAAGCACGGCTCAAACTCGTGGGGGTCGATCCTTCGGCTGTCAACCAGACCAGTAATCCCTCCATGCGATCGGGGATTTGGGGCACTGCCCCTCAATTGGACCTCTTCGAGACGGACATACCCGTCGCGAAAGAGGACATGAAGAAGATTTGGGACAAATTGTCCCTCCACATGCCTCTATTCGCGCTATTCCAGTCGGATCGCGCAAGTCGCGACTCAGATTCCGAGGTCCAGGATCCGATGAAGCTGGCCGTGATCGCCGCGCTGGCCGAGGTCTCTGTCCAGGAAAAGCTAAACGATGTCATTGATGCGGTACGACAGCATGCGACGGAGCTTGCGACTCGAACACACACCGCGCTCTCGAAGTTAGATGCCGACCTCGCAAAACAACTCGTTCCAACGTTCAAAGCAGAGCCGAGGTGGGCAAGTCTCTTCAGCGTCGCATTGGAGGGCGATGACGGGATTCCAATCAATAAGCGCGGAAGTGGTGTCCGCCGCCTAATACTCGTCAGCTTCTTCCGAGCCGAAGCTGATCGAAAAGTTGCAGCGGGACACAAACGCAACGTCATCTATGCGGTAGAGGAACCAGAGACTTCACAGCATCCCCGAAACCAGAAGATTCTTCTCGAATCATTCCGCGCACTTGCCGATTCTGAAGGTTGCCAGGTTCTTCTGACAACGCACAGTCCGGGCTTCGCGAGCGATCTCGCGGTTGAGAGCCTTCGATTTGTGGCAAAGGACAAAGGCGGCATGCCGCGCATCCACCCGGGATCAGAAGTTGTATGGGCCGCGATCGCCGAAGAACTCGGAGTGCTTCCGGACAACCGCGTGAAGGTGATCATCTGCGTGGAAGGCCCAACTGACGTTGACGCGCTGAAGTCGCTGAGCGCCGCTCTTCATCTCGCGGACAAAGACGTTATCGACCTCGCCGTCGACCCTCGCGTTGCCTTTGTCCCCTTGGGCGGAGGCAACCTGAAGCACTGGGTTAACGAGCGATATATCAAGGGGCTGAACCGCCCGGAAGTGCACATCTATGACAATGATGTGTCGAGCTACAGCAAATACATCGAAATCGTCAATGCGAGGGCCGATGGTTCTTGGGGTGCATTGACTTCCAAACGCGAGATCGAGAATTACGTTGACGCCGAAGCAATCCTCGACTCCATGCTTGTCGTAGTTCCCGTCGACGATAACGAAGACCTTCCCAAGCTGATTTCAACGGCGCTTTCGAATTCGCTTGAGCTCACTTCGCTGGGAACGACCAACGTCAAGAAGGTCTTGGCAAAGAAGGCTTTTCCCCTTATGACGGCTGAGCGAATTGGCCTGCGTGATCCCGCCGGAGAAGTGGCCGGATGGTTGACTCGGATTCGGGCACTCGCTGAAGAGTAGTTGAACCGATCCGACGATCAGAGGCCCAGGGACACACGTTGCAGACGCTTGCAGGAAAGAAAGGAAACGAGCCTCAAGATGGTGAGCGAAAAGTTCGAGACGCGTTCCGTGAAAGAGACTGCATCGGAAACTGCGCTTATTAGTTCTCTGATGTTGATCTGCCTAGCGTTGCTGATCTTTGGATTGGCTGGCAGCGATGACGGGGGAGCCAGAGCGCTGGAATGGACTGCCAGCGCAGGGAAATTGCTCTATGGCCAACTGGAGTGGACGTTGGGTGTTTACATCACAACCCTGCTGGCTTTCTATGCGGTCTCTATCGGCGGCCAGGTTCTTGGCGGCACCGTTGAAGCAGCGAATACACGTCGAGTGCTGGGATTCATCGCCGAGCTCATGGCGGCAGCAACACTCGCTCTTGTTGCATTTGTTGCCGTCCACTGCTGGCAGAACCCCGCGAACTGGGCCGTGTTCATCATCCTGCTCCCTGTGGTCGGAATCATCCTCTTCCTAGCTTTGCAACTGGGAAGCTTCCTTGTTCCCGACCTCGAGATAAGAATTGCGCTTGCCGAGAGCACTCGGGCGCAAGCGCGCGAACAGCTGGCTCGCGTGCGACGACGCTCCCGGCGTAGTTTCTGGCTCGTGTTCGGCGTTAACGCCGCGGCGATTGGCCTCGGCGTCTTTCTTCTGATGTTGCCGGTCGACGTTGGTGATTCTGCATTCCTCCTTTGGTTACTCTGCGTCGGTCTGGTTACTTTGATGCTCTTGACCACCGCGGTTGCCTCGCATGGCCGCCTAACGTTTCGCGATCGAGAGGCGCGCATATTCATCGGCTTCCTGCTGCCTTCGTTCATGTATTTGGGTCTAGCGATGGCGGTGATCGGGCTGATTGTCGGAGGTGTTGCGTTACCGCCCAGGGCAGGCTTGGCCCTGACCGTCCTGATCGTGGCTACGGTGACGACTGGGTACTGGCGCCGCACGCAGGCTCCGCGTTGGTTTCTTGACTGGTCTATGCAGGGCGTAACTGCCAAATCTGCCGCGAGATCTCTGACGAAAGAGTATGTGAAGGCGGTCCGAAGCTCCCGCGAGCTCAAGGCAGCGCGGCCTGTGCGAGGTAACCTGCCTCGTCGGCTTTTTGATGGGTTGCGGGCGGCAGTCCGCCAGGGATAGTCGCACCGGGCGTTATTCGCGTCCAATGCGAAGATGTCGACTACCAACTGACATAATAACCATTATCGGTCATTTTACCCGACATATTACCTGTCATAACACCCGCGAATTGGTAGCCTCGGTTCATGATCAATACGTCAACCGGGCATGGTTCTCGTTCTGGTGCTGATCGCGCGGCACACGAACGCTCCGTGGGTCTGGGCGTTGCTGAGATCGCAGCGGAGTTGCAAGCGCAACTGGGCCAGGTGCTGCTGGGCGTGATCGTGGGTAAGAACGCCCGCACGCTTGCTCGCTGGGCACACGCAACGGTGCGGCCGCCGCATGCGAGTGAAAAGCTCCTCAGAGACACATTTCAGGTGCTCGATATCCTCCGTTCGGTTCATTCGCCTGACGTTGTCAGGGCGTGGTTCATGGGCATGAACCCGGAACTGGGCGATGCTTCGCCGGCCGAGGCGCTCTCGGACGGACGCTCCCGAGAGGTCATGGCCGCGGCGCGGTCCTATACCGCCGCGGGTTAGATGTACTGAGTCATGACGGTGTGGCGCCCGTACGCGAGGATCCCCGGTCGCAGCCGGGAGACAATGGGGCCATGGCCCGTGATGATGTTGCACTTCCCGATGGATACCCCGAGTTCCTCGTCTCACTTAAGCGCCGGGTCCGTGATTCTCAGATGCGCGCCCAGCGCACCGTCAATGCGCAACTGATCGAGCTGTATTGGAGCATCGGCAGAGAAGTGCTCAGCCAGCAGGCGGAGCAGGGATGGGGAGCCGGCGTGCTCGGTCGCCTCGCGGGAGATCTAAGGACTGAGTTCCCTCAGATGAAGGGATTTTCGTCCCGCAACCTTCATTACATGAGGGCGTTCGCAGTCGCCTGGGCTGGGACGGAACCAATTGTGCAACAGGCTGTTGCAGGATTGCCCTGGGGCCATATCACGGTCTTGCTCGACAAGCTCGACACCTCCGAGAGCCGGGAATGGTACGCGGCCTCAGCCGTGAAGAACGGTTGGTCCCGCAACCTGCTTCTCAACCAGATCAAGAACCGCACCCTCGAACGCACTGGCTCGGCCCCATCAAACTTCACCGCAGAGCTGGCGCCTGGAGACTCTGACCTTGCCCGCCAGATTGCCAAGGACCCCTACGTCTTCGACTTCCTGGAGTTGACGGAGAATGCGGCCGAGCGCGACCTAGAACAGGCCCTGATGGACCGCATCGTCGACACGCTCCGTGAGCTCGGAAAGGGGTTCGCATTCGTGGGCCGCCAGGTCCACTTCGACGTCGGTGGCGATGACTTCTACCTCGACCTGCTGTTCTTTCACGTCGAGCAACTCCGGTACGTCGTCATCGAGCTGAAGACCGGAAAGTTCCAACCCGAGCATGCCGGCAAACTCGCCTTCTACGTCTCCCTCGTCGACGACAGACTCCGACGAGACACCCATGCGCCCACGGTTGGCATCCTCATCTGCGGTGACCGAAACGATCACACAGTCCGCTACGCGCTTGGTCGCTCGGGCTCCCCCATGGCCGTGTCTACCTACACATATGACGCCCTGCCGCCTTCCGAGAAGAACGCACTCCCAGATGCCGACGAACTCACCTCAGCTCTGGGTTGGGATGAAGCACCGCAACAGCTCGACTAATTCCTCGCGGACAGCGAGCTATGTCGCTGCGGGGGGAAGGAACGAAAAAGCCCCGGCATGTATCGCCTGGGGAAAGACGAGCATGAAGACCGGGGCTAATCGTCGGAGTGGGGGGCTCCGAGGCACAACGCTACCGGAGCGTTACCCGCTGGTAATCAGGCGCGCCCAGCCGATCTGAGCCAGCTCCTTACAACCAATTGGAACGATGCTCGCCCGGCAGGCAGGCAGGCAGGCAGGCAGGGTGGTCCATATTTCAGGCCTCGAACTGGTCAGCGTTGGCGGATCCGCCAATATGGTTCCGAGTGCTGTGCCTCCATCGATCACAGAGAAGTGCTGATGCGTTTCACCCAGCGAAGCGCGAATCCGTTCCGGGCGGGGTAACCGGGACGGCCCTTCGGCGTGAGCGTCGCAGTGCTATCGAGGGGAGGGCGTGAGCGGTTGGGGTCCCCTTTTGGGGCCGGTCGCCCGCGAGGAGCAGCACGCCCACATGGTACCGTTCGATCAAACGACTGAGTCGGGGTGCAATGGTCGATGCAAGAATTCGATGGGGCTCGCTCCTATGCGCGGCCGCGCTGGCGCTCACCGGGTGCGCTACGAATGACACGACCTCGCAGATCCGAAAGTTTCTAGCAACTGACGGTGATCCCGAGGATGTTCTCCCCACCGCTGCTGAACCATTGACGAGCGACGCCGGGTCCAGCCGTCACGTCGGTGATCACGCTGGAATCAGCTATTTCGTCACGAAGTACGTCGAGCCCGAAACCAATCTTCCCGGCTTCTGCCTGATTCTCGTGAAGCCAGGGTACGGAGCCAATTCAGGTTGCGGCTCCGATAGGAATGCAACGCGCATGGCTGTCGGTGGTTCTGGGACTGGGAGCGCAAGACTAGTGGTTGCCGACGATGTCATCCCAGCAGGATGGACAAAGCTCGGCGACTTCCTAATCGGGAATCCCGACACAGGCAATCCGCACAGCCCGTAGTTCGTGCCGTCCTGCAGCTGCTTCTGCTCGTACGCATGCCACGACAGAAAACGCTGCGCGGGACGCCGAGCGGCGAGTCTTCAGAGCCGTCACGGTTGACGTCCGTCTTGCGGGCGCTCAGACCAGGCAACCCTGTCAAGGGCGGATCCGGCCCTGGAATTCCGTTCAGATGTCTGCTTGAAGGTCAGGACGGGATAGTGCCGCGCGGCATGATCACGATGAGGAATGTTGCGAACGGTCCTAGGACTATAGATAGCAGCCACCAGATCAGTCGACCGCGTCCCTTCGACTCGGCAAGGCCTGCATTGACGAGCATGAGGGCGAACCACCACCCGCCGATCGTTGCTTGATTACCTATGTCCATGGCCTCATGGTCGCAGATGCCCCCTACGGCTTCGAATCAAGCGCTCTTTGGGTTCCCAAATGCCACTCCCCCGAGACTTCAGAACTTCGACGAGGGGGCATCGAATCTGCGTCCGTCCACGTCCGGCATTGGCGAGTATTTGTCAGGGGCCATACCTTGAAACATCCGAAGGATCGGTCCCGCCCTCGATGTCCCAGCAACGCTTGCGGTCGTGCTCGCATCGATTGTCGCTGTCTGTCGCATCGCTGCACTTGCAGTGTCAGTCGTTGCGGCGGCGCTGTTCGCCGAGCACTCCGGCTTGTAGCGGGCGGCAGGCTTCGGCTGCCCCGAGGGAGAGAAGGAAACCCAGAACCACAGTGCCTGCCAATAGGGCAGCACCAACGATGGGGAAGCTGTCAAATTTGACACCGGCGACTGTGGAGAGCACCAGCCCTAGGGGCACTGATGTTCCCAGGGCCACCGCGAGTGGCACCAGGACTAGGCGGCGACGCACTGAGAGGTGCACGGTCGCAGGTACGCCCATCCGGTCGAGCGCGATGGATTCCGCAGCGCGGTCAAAGACTTGGGAGGCCTGCGTCATCAGGGTAGCGGTTGCGGCTAGGACCAAGCCCACCGCCAGAGTGATTGCGACTCCGGTCTGGATGTCTCGGACGAAGGCTGTGGAGTAGGCATCGGGATCGCCTCCGCCGGTGGTCGTCGGCATGGTGACGACGAAGCCGGCAATGAATCCGAGAAATGCCAGCGATGCCACGTTGCGCCAGGCACCGCGGGGATCGTCGAGGATGCGCCGGGCGGCGAGAAGTCGCGGAAGACTGCTGGTCCGCACACCCGGTCGGGCCACCAGTTGCAGGAGCCATGGTCCGACGAGGTTGATGGAGCCGATGACCACGGCAAGGAACCCTATTGTGGTGGCTAGGCCGATGAGGCTGCCGAGTTTCATGAAATGTGAGTACACAAGAAGTGCGACGACCAATGCCGCAACGACCAGAAGTCGCCAGTGTTTGAGTCGGCGAGGTGTTTGGTCGCGTGCCACGCCGAGCGGGGATATGGTGACGCGTCGCAGGCCGATCACCGTTGATGCCATGGCCAGAAGCAGCAACGCGCCGATGACGGTGAGCCACAGCCACCAGGGCAGTAGCGGCTCTGAGATGCCGATGGGGAGCATCTGGAAACTCAGGAGCGGCCACGCGGGCAAGGAAAGGACGAATACGGCTGATCCCAGCATCGCGCCGGCGACCGATTGCACGAGCGTCTCGATGACCGACATCCGTACTACCTCGCCGCTCGTCATCCCAATGAGACGCAACGAGGCCAAGCGGCGGACACGTCCGCGCGCCCCGAGTCGGGCGGCGCCGCCGCCCAGCCCGAGGATCGGGATCACCAGCAGAGCGCAAGCGAAGCCGGCCAGGGCGACGTAGGTGGATGCGATCCCTGACCACTGCGGGTCGGGGAGCACGCCCTCGACCTGCCACCGTTGAAAGAACATCCAGGTTCCACCGGTGACGCTAAGGGCCAACCAGGAGGAGACGCTAAATGCCAGAACTGCCATGGCGTCCAGAACACCGGCACCCTTGGTCGCACGAATGCGTTCGATAGCCAGACGCGGCGCTAGGTTCAGGGCGATACTCATCGGGTCCTCGTGCTGATCTGCTGGTCGTCGTGAATCATGGCGTCGCGGATCTCGACGAGGCGCTGGCACCATCTGGCGACCTCGTCGTCGTGGGTGACAACAACCAGTGATGAGCCAGAGCTGGCGGCGGTCGCGGTGAGAATCTGCATCACCTCGTGCCCGGTGGCCTGGTCCAACGCGCCGGTGGGCTCGTCGGCGAAGACCACCTCGGGTTCGTGGATAAGTGCCCGGGCGATCGCAACCCGCTGGGCCTGACCCCCGGAGAGCTCGCCGGGGCGGCGGTTCTCCATGCCGGCCAGCCCGAGTTTGCCCAGCCAATGATCCGCTGTCTGCAGGGCTTGGTTTCGGTGGATGCCGAGGAGGAGGAGGGGAAGGGCGACATTCTCACGGGCCGGGAGCTCTGGAAGCAGTTGGCCGTCCTGGAAAACAAAGCCGAACCGGCGCCGCCTCAACAGCGAACGCTGTTTGTCGCGCAACGCTGACACGGCATCGCCACCCAGCGACACCTCTCCAGCGTCGGGGACGAGGATCCCGGACAGGCAGTGCAACAGCGTCGATTTGCCCGATCCGGACGGCCCCATGATGGCAACAGTCTGTCCGGGTGGAATATCAAGGTCCACATCAGCCAATGCGCGGACCGGACCATAGGACTTCGAGAGGTTACGGGCGGAGAGTGTGTCGCGGGGTGCTGCGGTGGTGGTCATGTCCTTAGTCGAACATTGTTGGGTGGCAGACGCCATGGCCCCAGCCTCCCGAACAAGGTGGAGCCAGCTCCACTCTCTGGCGCAGAGGCAACGTTCGTCGGGCTGATCCTGCGCCCCTCTTCTAGTGTTGTACTCATGCAAGACCTCACACGGCGTCGTCGCAACCTCTTTTTCGGCCAAGCCGGAATCGGCGCAGCTGGCGTCTTGTCCATCAGCTTCCTGTCGCACATCACGTGCTGGACGCAGGCTGACGGTCGGGCCGTGTTCGCAGTCTCAGCGGCACTGGCGGTGGGAGCCCTCGCTTGGTGGGCGTTGCTGAGGCTTGAGCGCGCGAAGTTCGCGGGCATCACTGCGCCAGCTGTTGATTGGGCGCGGGAACTGCGGGAGGTGCGTGATTCCCGCCGGGTCATCGTGTCGGCGTTCGAAATCGAACGACGACGCATCGAGCGCGACCTGCACGACGGCGCCCAGCAATATCTGGTGTCGGCTGCCATGAAACTCGGGGAAGCCTCGTCCCTGCTGCATGACCGCCCCGACACGCTCGGGTGCGACGCGATGTTTATGGCCTCCCTACTGGAAGGGGCGCACCGCGACGCGGAGGAGGCGATGCGCACACTTCGCGCCACGGTCTCCGGCATTCACCCCCAAGTGCTCGCCGACCTCGGGCTGCTCGCTGCGGTTTCCGACATGGCCGAGCGAAGCAGCGTTGACGTCGCGGTGCACTGCCCGCATCGGCTGCCGGAGATGCCCGAAGAGGTCGCAGCGGTCGCCTGGTTTTTCTGCTCTGAAGCGATAACCAACATTGCCAAGCACGCACCGGAAGCGACAGCAACGCTGCTCCTGGCCGCCGACGAGGACCTGCACGTATCCATCGTGGACAACGGGCCGGGCGGCGCACGGCTGCGCGACGGGGGTGGCCTTGTCGGCATGCGAGAACGACTAGCGGCCTTTGGTGGCGCCATGGAGCTAGTCTCACCCGAGTGCGGGCCCACGGCACTGTCCGCCCGAATCCCCCTGTTGCTCGTCCCAGCGAACGAGAAGAATCTATGAAACTCATCGTCGCCGACGACTCCGCACTTCTGCGCGAGGGGCTGGTCTCTTTGCTTGAGCGCCAGGGCCACGAGGTCGTTTCGCAGGTCGCCAGCGCGTCGGAGTTGATCGTCGCAGTTGCAGAAGCCGTGCGGCACGACAAACGTCCCGACGTCGTCATCACCGATGTGAGGATGCCGCCGGGCATGGGCGATGACGGCCTCGCCGCAGCCATCAAGATACGCACGGACCATCCGGGCATGGGAATCCTCGTCTTGTCTCAGTACGTGGCCACGGCCTACGCGACCGATCTCTTCAGCGGGTTGGGAGATGAGTCGTCCCTGATCTCACCCAGAGATTCCGGAGGCCTCGGCTACCTATTGAAAGACCGCATCTCGCGCGTAGCGGACTTCATGAAGTCACTGTCGATCATCGCCGCAGGCGGTGTTGTTGTGGATCCGGAGGTAGCCGCCCGCCTCATCCATGGGCATCGCACGGCGCTGGATCGGCTGAGCGCCCGCGAACTCGAGGTGCTAGAGCTGATGAGCCATGGCTTGTCGAACCAACAGATCACCGAACGGCTTTACCTATCCGCCAGCGCAGTCTCCAAGCACGTCACCAACGTGTTCATGAAACTGGAACTCCCAGCCGGTGAGGACAATCGCCGGGTGCGCGCCGTGCTCGCCTATCTGACCGCCCAGGAGTGATTTCGTAAGGGTACTTCGCACTATCGTCAGCACCGCTTTCGCCGTGTTCGCCCACGTGCCGCAGGTAGAGCATCTTCGCGATGTCACACTCGAGTGCGTCTTCCCCGTAGTCTCCATACCGGTGATGACTGGGCGACCGCAACAGTGACAAGGCCTCGCAAATGTCCGCCCAACGGAAGAAGACACTCGAGGGAATTTGGGATTCCCCTTGCGGTCATTCCGTTGAGGGTTCCCCTTCCGGGCAACTCGGTCAACGAGTCGAATCCTGCCGAGTCACGTTTCAAAGTGACCGGTGGGCGTCTTGTATTCGGGCGCTTCAATATGCCCCTGGGCATGGCACGGTAAACCTTCGTGAGAGCATGAGCGATATGCATGTAAGTAAGTTCGGCCCCGAAGACGGCTCTCCAGTGCTTCTTCTGCACGGCGGCGGAGTAGCCGGGTGGATGTGGAACTCACTTCGCGGGAGTCTCGAATCGAAGTACAAGGTGCTCGTACCCGATCTTCCCGGCCATGGCCAGAGCGCCGATGAACCATACCGATCCCACACTGAAACAGTCGATGCTCTCAGCCAGGTGCTGTTGCGTGGCGACTCGGCCCCCGCGGCAGTAGTCGGGTTCTCGTTGGGTGCACAGCTCACTGTCGAATTTGCGTCCAGGTACCCCGAACTCGTAGAGCGGGCGATGGTTGTCAGCGCACAGGCAAAAGCGATGCCCTTTGCCGGACTCACCCTTCGCGCGCTCGGGGCTGCCGCGCCCCTGGCGCGAAATCGCAGGTTCGCCCGGCTGCAGGCTCGGGAGTTGTTTGTGCCTCCGGAGTTGATGGAAGATTACATCGACACCAGTGCCCACATTTCTAAAGCCACGCTGCTCGCCGCCGTTGGGGACAACATGAGATTCGAGTTACCGGCAGCGTGGTCAGAGTTTTGCGGACAAGCATTCGTGATGGTCGGACGGCGGGAACGCGCCTTGATGCGTGACTCCGCTGCGGCCATTCACACGGCACTCCCTGGCAGCGAGATTGAGATTGTCGATGGCTGTGGCCACGGGATCCCGCTGCAACGCCCAGACTGGTTCAACGGCCGTGTTGCCGCTTGGCTCTCTCGGCAATAGCTAAGACTAAACCTCAGTAGAGGTTTCCCTCGCGGGTCGGCGATACCGCCACAAAGCGATCACAGAACGTCGCCACAAAGCGATCAACTTCACACCGCTCTCCCCCACGCGCCACATCCCTCTCGTCGTGCGGGGACGTGCGTTCAGGGTCCGGCTTACGGACAGTTAATAGGGAGGTCAATGCCTACCTGCGATGGTCCGGCGACAACGGGCGGCGGTTAGCCTCGATCCACCGGTCAGCCTGGCTGATCCGGGTCACCGGCGTTTGATCTGAGGTTTCTGGTGGTGGGCATGGCGGTGCGGCCGGCCCTGCTGCCGGTGGTGTTCCTG
>NZ_SOGM01000015.1:0-30458 GCF_004403545.1 Cryobacterium sp. TmT2-59
ACCCCCGACGCGGCCTGGATCAACAAGCCAGCCGACGCACAAGAAGAAGAGCCGAAACTAGCCGCCTAAACTCACGCTGGCCTCATTCACCTTGACAAATTCCGGACGCCTATCTCGCGCAGCGTGAGACTGCGAAACACCGGGAGGACGAGCGTGCGCATGTTGCGCTCGTACAGATTCCGGGTCGTCCTCGAGATGCGATTCTCCATGTCGATGTCCTCGAGCCAGTACGTCGCCAGGTCTTCGAACGAGCTGTCCGGCGTCAGCGACGTGTTCGTCGGCTGCTGCAGGTATCTCGTCGTGAGCTTGCTCTTCAGCGATCGCTCGGCAGCCCGGGCGGTGTCTCCGGTGGCCTGGACCTGGCGTGTCTGTCCGTCCCAGTCCCGGTAGCGGGTCCGAGCCTCGAATCGGCCGGACGGCGTCACCCGGATGGTGATGTCGCCGAAGGTGCTGATCGTCAAGCGTGGCCGCGACATTTCAGTTCACCGCCGATCGGTGCGCCGGGGTGGGCTGGAGGGTTCGCGCTGCTCGGCAATCCAGGCCCGCACGTCGGAGATGGCGAACTTGAGGTGTTTGCCGAATCGGTAGGCCGTCGGGCCTTTGCCGCGCACACGCCAGTCGTAGACCGTGGAGATCGGTATGCCCAGGTAGGACGCCAGCTCGTTGATGTCCATCAGGGGTTCCAGGCCCCACGCGTCGGTGGAGGGGGTAGAGGAGGAGGTTGGGTATTCGTCGTGGATGCTCATACCCAGGAGGTGCGCACCGCAATCCCGAACGATCGGGATGGACCGAGAGCGACGTCGCCGCCCCGGATGGGAAGGCCGTCTCAGCGGCTCCGGAGAGGAGTAAAAGGTGGGTTTGTGATGGGGTAGTCAAATCTTTAACCAAAAAAGTCCCGGAAACCCTTGAGTTTCCGGGACATTTGGTCGGGCTGACAGGATTTGAACCTGCGACCCCTTGACCCCCAGGCGTCCAACCGGCGCCCGTCTCACCGAAAACCGCGTGATTCCGGGGTTCAGATCATGCAGGACACGTCATAAAATGCATGGTTTGCATGATTCTGGTCCCCTTTTGGTCCCCTTCACCGCAGCGAGAACCAGACCTCACCATCGTTTGAAGTACTTGGTGGGGGCTCGATTCGGTTCTCACTGACCATCACGGTGAGGTGACCTCTCACGTCAACGATCCGACGCTCAGAACTTCGAACTCACAACGCTTCATGGGACGCGACCCCGAGCATGGAACTGGCGGGCCTTCGAGGTTCGGCGCAAGGGAGCCGACAATCATGCGAAAATTTCGTGGCCGACCGCGGTCGGCACCCGCCCGCCTCATTCAGCAGGTTCCGCCGTCACGAAGCCTTCCTTCGACATCACGCGTCTGCGCCGTGAGTACATGCGTTCCAAGATAGGCACGTTCTTGTCCCGGTAGTCGTGAACGATCGCGGGCATAGAGTGCTCCGCTCGTCCACGCGTGATGCGGCCGATCTGCTGAATGACGCGCCCTTTGAAAGAGACCGGGACAGTGAGGAAGAGAGTGTTGAGCGTCGGGAGGTCGAGACCTTCTCCGGCGATCTTGTCGATGGCGACAAGAACGAACGGCTGCTGCTGCGCGTCCATCTCCTCAAGCGAACGCCTGATGTCACGGCGGTTGGCGGCGGTGAGGCGTCCGTGAAGCCGGATCACCGGCGAAGCGCATGATTCCAGCGCATCCGCGAGTACGTCGAGGTGTTGGAGCCTGTTCGTCAGTACGAGGCAAGTGCGCCCCTGGTCGGCTGCTCCTCTGACGTGCCCTGTAATCATTTCGTTGCGCTCGGCATCGGCGGCGAGTTCCGAGTAAATCGCCTGAACGGATGGACCGTCGATTCCGGGTTCCTCGGTGCGGAAGGTCGTCTCATGGACGACCATCTCGCGAGCAGCATGATCGACGGTGTCGACCACGTGGCGGATCGGACCGCATTGCATCGTGATCAGTCCATTCATCTGATCGGCGCGGTAGGGTGTCGCCGTCATCCCCACCCAGTAGCGGACATTGACGTTGCGCAGGGCGGCTTCGGTTGCTGGTGCTGCGACGGCGTGGCATTCGTCGATGATGATCTGCCCGTACTCCTCCAGCGTGCTGGGGTCCGCGTTCCGATGCGCGACGGACTGCATCATGATCAGGTCCACAACGCCTCGCTGTTTCCGTCGCCCCGCCCCGAGCTGACCAATCTGCTTCTCGGTCAGGCCGAGGAACTGCTGGAGTCGTTCGCGCCACTGGGCGAGCAGTTCGGCACGGTTCACGAGGATCGCCGTTGGCGTCGCGCGTTCGGCGATAAGGGCGCAGGCCATGACCGTCTTGCCTGCGCCTGGAGGAGCGACGAGCACTCCGGTGTCGTGCGCGAGGAGCGCATCGACCGCGCGCAGTTGCTCGTCTCGGAGTTGACCCGCAAAGGTCACCTCTAGACACGCCGGCGCCGTAGCCACTGTCTCGGTCGTTGTCTGGAAGCCTGCGTCCGCGAGGAGCGCTTCGGCTTCGTCGGCGAGTCCCCGAGGCAGGCGCAGTTCGTGCTCGTCATGCTCGAAGCTTGTGACCAGACGCGGCGTGCCGAAGGTACTGAACCGCTGAGCCTGTCTGCGGTAGAACTCCGGATTGGGCAAGGACGCCATGTGCTTGAGTTCGGTGATCAAAATCCCCGGAAGGACTTCCGTCGGGATGTGCAGAAAAGCATCGCGGCGTAGCCCCAGCTTTCGTCCCGCTATCGTGCGCGCGACCGCCTTGATATTTGATCGCCGCGGCCGTGCACCGAGCGACTCCGCCGGCCCCACGCGCGACTCCGCGAGGCTCGTCGAACCGAGTTCAGCGACCCGTTCGACGGGTACGGGCGTCGTCATTGCCAGGGCCGCGAACTGATCCTCGTACGGATCCCAGGTCCCGGGATCGACGAACACGGTCGTCCCGCGTCGGGGGCAGTCGCCCTGCAGCGGTAGCGCGATGAGATTGCCCAGGCGCGCCCGCCCAGTGGATCGTTCCGGCAGGGTGTCTTGTGACGGAAAGAAGCGATCGTAACTCTGAAAATCCATCGTCGGTCGGCGCGCCATGGCGGCGCGCAGAAGGCGCATCCCTGCCGTGCGTGCTGTCGCCGCCGGAACAAGGTCCTCGAAAAAGATCCAGACATGCGCACCCTCACCGGATCGCGACACTTCGGTGAGCACGTCGATCCTGGCGCGCTCGCACTCCGCAACGAATGCTGTGGCGTCGTGCCGCCACTGCGCGTCGTCGAAGTCGCAGACCAGTAGACGGCACTGGTCGCCCTCAACCATCGGGTAGAGGCCGACATGAAACTCGCGCTCTCCGGGTTGAGAAGCGCCTCGAAGATGCCGCTCCACGGTTCGATCTTCGAGTGGCAGATAGTCCGCAGCGGTCTCGGATCCGGTGTAAAAGCCGCCGCGTACCGCGGGGGCCCAACCTGACTTTCCCGTGCGCGCGCTGGTCCATCGCACCGCGTGGACATCATTCCTGCCGACGAAGCGAGCACGGAACAGGGCGAGCTTTTCGGCACTCGACGATGCTGCCGTCACCGCAGGCAGCAGGCCAGCACGAGCAGGTACAGCCACCAAGACCTTTTCCATCGCGTCTCTCGCGCGCTCAAGTTCTCCGAGCTCGCTGCGAGCCTCCGCGAGGCCCTGCTCCAGTCTCGTTATCCGAGACCTCAAGACGTCGATCTCGGCGTCAGTCAACGGCTTTTCCCCAGGACTGAGAGTTCGGGTCCCATCTCAGATAGGCCACGTTATTTGTCAGGGCAGGTTCGGCGAAGAGTATGCATGCCTGAAGAAGTTCGGCGAAGCTCTCCGGCGTCGACTGTTCGAGTCGTTGCTTTTTACGCCAGGTCTCCCACTTGCGTTGTGCCAGCGCCGGCATCCCCGCCATCAGTGGTCCAAGGGGTTCGATGTCGACGTGACGGTAGCGGGCGACGGTGACGATCGCCTCGCGCAGGTCTGCTCCGCGGATGATCCTGGACCTCGCGATGGCCGCGATGTCGGTGAAGTCGCGCCAGCGGGTGTTCTGCTCACCTCGTTCGAGTGCGGTGACGATCTTCTCGGCAAGCACCATGTGGTCGGGATAGCCTCTCAAGCGAAGTGTTCCGCCGAGCAGCAGCGGGAGCACCGCTTCGGTTGGGGCCGGCCAGATCGGATCACCAAAGTTCACGTCGACGTGCAGAGCTACCCGCGCGGTCGCGAGTTGCGCGGTGATCTTGACGCGGACACCGTTGTAATCGGCGTCGTCCCGGATTGGCTCTCCCACTGCTGAGTCCGGATCGAACTCCAATCCGTCTTCGAGATGTACCTCGATGATGCTGCGCACCCGTTGCTCGACATCGGCTATGTCGTTGGCGAATCCAGTCGCTGCGAAGTCGATATCGCGGGTCGGTCGGCGCGCAGCGAATGCCGCCATAAGCACACCGCCCTTGAGTACGAACTCTCCGGCATGCTCAGAGACGGCCAACCGGGCGAGAAAACCTTCGAGCGCGTACAACGTGAAGTACTCAGCAGGATCGCGTCCCTCACGGCGGGCGAGATTGCGCAGATCGTTGTACGCCTGCCCAGCAGGAGTATCTCGTGTCGGCGTTGGCGGAGTCATAGGAGCGCCTCGAGCGCCTGGCGGATCCGCGGCTGCGCCTTTGGGAAAGACGAGGCAACCTTCAACAGGGCCGCCGGCGAGTTCCCGCGGCGGCGCAACCACCGTCGGAGTGCGTCGTAGGCGACGTCGCTGCCTTCTTGATGCATGAGCCGGAAGCAGTCCACGATCGTTCTCTCGGCTGAGTAGATGGAGAACCTAAGTCCATTTCCGGCATCGATGTGGTCGCGTCCGATGTGAAAGGTTGTCGGGTCGAAGCTGTGCCAGGCAACGTGAGCGAGCCCAACGGGATGATGGACACCACGCGGTAGGGCGATATCGGACTCGAACGGGATGGCGTCGCTCAGGTCGTGGTGCACGAGCGCACTCGTTAGACACAACGTCGCCTCTTCACGCACGGCCGTTGCTGCGGCGAGCGAAGCAAAGGCAGTGTCGATCTTGTCAGGACGCAGATACACGCCGCGACCTACGCGCTCGATCTCACCCTTCGCGAGAAGGTCGTAAACCTGATCTTTCCGCAGGCCTGCGGTGCGAGCGTCGCCGAGCGTGAACACGGGTCCGAGGTCCGCCGCCATCATCCACCTCCCAACTCTCTACACATGAAGCCTATCTGTAATGAGTTAGGAAGGCTACGACGAGGCTCAAGGGATGAAACGTTCCTTTGCCGCCATCCCTCCACTCGGAGTCCACATCAACACCGACACCTTGCCCTGCGGAAAACGTATTCGCGCACGAGCAAGGTGGACTGACCCGATCTCAGGTGTTCGCAAAAGTCGATCGATCACCGTCGACAACAAAGCGTCCGCATACGAGTTCTTCAGAGCGCTAAGGTCCCACGCCGGCGCAGACCTCGACCCGTTCATCACACTGACGGACTACGCAAATCAGATCGGAGATCGGTTCCTCCGCGGCGTGGACATGACCTCCACTGCCTCCGGATACCGTGCGGGACTTTGGCTCCGAGCTCTACCGGCGCTTGGGCGTCTATGCATTCGGGACATCACGACCGGAATCGTGGACCGAAGCATCGACCGCTGGGAGATCGAGCACTCTCGCTCGACACTCAAGAACACGATCGCTGCACTCACACGAGTTCTCGACGAGGCCGTTCGCGACGAAATCATCACCCGAAATCCGGTGAGAGACCGGGCTCATCGACGGTATAGGATGCGGGAGGCACCGCAGCTCCAAACACCCATTCCTTCACTCACCGATGTCGGACTGATCGCTGCCGCGTGTGCCGAGGCCCACCAGAGCTACGGCGACCACGTCATGCTCAGCGCCTTTCTTGCCGCACGCACTTCAGAAGTCGCCGGGCTCGTCGTCGGCGACATCGATTGGACGAACAGGATCGTCGCGATCGAACGCCAGTGCTTCCCCGGTGCCGGCGGCCTCAGCATCAAGCCTCCGAAGGGTCGTCGAGCTCGCCAGGTGCCGATCATTGAGCCGCTTGAGCCTGTGCTGCGCAGGCTCACGATGCGGCGGGCGCGCAGCCTGCCGTTGTTGCGCGGGCCACGCGGCGGTGTCATCACGACTGCAACGTTGCGTGACGCAACCGGTTGGGACGAGCTGGTTGCATCGCTGGGGTTGCGGGGGTTGCGCCGTCATGACCTGCGGCATGCGGGTGCAACCTGGTTCTCGAATGCCGGCGTCCCGATCCATGTCGTGAGCGACATCCTCGGGCATACGTCCGTTGAGACCACGCGTGCGTACCTTCACACTGACAACACCGCACTGCAGAACGCTGCGGCACGGATCAACAAACACCTCCGGGAGACTGCGATGAACAGCTAGAAGCACCTGAACCCCTTGACCATGTCGAGTCAAGGGGTTCAGCGGGTACATATTTGGGTCCAAGACCGGCACACCACCGCTCATGCGACGTCACAAAATACCCCTTTGATCAGGCATTTTGCTTTTGTCGGGCTGACAGGATTTGAACCTGCGACCCCCTGACCCCCAGTCAGGTGCGCTACCAAGCTGCGCTACAGCCCGTTATTTAGTTTTTACCTCGAAAAAAGCTGTTTTGCGCTTCCAACCCCCTGACCCCCAGTCAAGTGCGCTACCAAGCTGCGCCACAGCCCGCCGCTCCTGCGCGATTTCAACGAGTGGAATCAACAGGAGACAACTCGAATAGCTTACCGCGTCCGCGGAGTGCTCGCGGACACCATCCGTCGTTTGAGCACGGGATCTGCAGACGGGTGGCCTGAACGTGCGGCGCCAGCGTCACGCGGGGGCTGCGCCGCTTCGCGGGTGCAGCGCGGCGAATCCGCAGCCGTGGGCGTAGCGTGACCCCATGACTGCTGACGCCCAGTTCAGGATCGAATCCGTCGCATCCGTGCCGCGGGTGGACCTGGAGCGAGTGTTAGGCACCCGCGGAGACCCGGCGGGGTGCTGGTGCCAGTACTTCAAGCTGCAGGGCAAGGCATGGGCGGAGGTCACAACCGACGCGTGCGCCGGGATGCTGCGGGAACAGGTGCGGGCGAGCTCCCCCGGGCCCGGCGTGGTGGCGTATCTCGACGAAGAAGCGGTGGGATGGTGCGCTGTTGAGCCGAAGACCGCGTACCCGCGGCTTCGCCGCACGAAGGTGGTCGTTCAGGGCAGCAGGCACGAAGCGGACCACGCATCCGTGTGGGCGGTGACGTGCTTCGTGGTGCGGGTGGGGTATCGGCGCCGCGGGGTCGCGGCCGCACTGCTCCGCGCGGCTGTCGAGCAGGCTCGCAGCCAGGGCGCCCGGGTGATCGAGGGGTACCCGGTGGACGTCACCCGGCGGCCGGGGGCGCCGTCGGCGGAGCTGTATCACGGCACGCAGACGCTGTTCACGGCAGCCGGATTCGCGGTGGTGTCACGGCCGACGGAGGACCGCTCGGTGATGGAACTGGTGCTGCAGGGCCGAGCGGCCGCCTCGAGTCAACCGAAGACCTAGCCGGCCGGTGTCGGCGCGGGCGTCGGAGCATCCGTCGTCGCCGCGGGTGCAGGAACGACGGGTGCAGGAGCGAGCGGCGCAGGCACGACCGGCGCCGGCGGCGGGGTCGCCAGGAGGGCGGCCACCTCGGCGGCGCTGAGCGGGGTCCACGGGGAACCGTCGGGGTTCGAGAAGGCCGCCTCGGGGCTTTCGGCCTGGTTCCACCACTTGGCCTCGAAGGGCGCTCCACCCAGCAGGATCCGGTCGCCCTTCTGGTAGGTGGCGGCGCCGTCCCAGCTCGGGTAGGTGCCGGCCGGCAGGGAGGGCGCCTGGATCGGCTTCTCCCCCGGCAGCACCGGGCCGATCAACGTCCACAGCGTCTCCCACGCGTTCAGAACGGGGTTGTCGGGCAGGTCGCCGCGCGTCCACCACTTGGCCTGGTACACGTTGCGGTGCCAGACGATCTTGGTTTCGGACAGGTAGGAGGCCTCCGCGGCCCAGATCGGGTACGGGCTGGTCTCCGGGTCGTCGGTGAGGTCACCGATCTTGTCGGTCTCGTCTGTGGTCGTGGTCGACGCGGATGCCTCCGGCCGCCCCGTGAACCCCTTGGCGAGCAGATCGGCGAAGCGGGTCTCGCCCTGGCTGACGCCGCTGCAGGAGTCGGACACCCGTTTGAGGTCGGCGTAGTTCGAGCCGCAGGTCTGGTCGCGGTTCAGCGACCACATCGACATGCGCCCGATTTTGTTCTCCTGCGCGAACCTGCTCAGCCTGGTGGCGTCCTTGAGGCTGAAGACCTCGCTCGGCACGTCGTTCTGGCCGATCATCGGGGTGGCGCCGATCTTCGACCACAGGGTGGCGTCGGTGAGGTCGGTGCCGGCTCGCGCGCACAGGGCGCCTAGCTGCCGGTGGCCGGCCTTGAGGGCGGCGATCGACGCGGTGGCCATGCTGTCGCCCTCGGCGCGGCTCGAGCCGTAGTCCATCGTCATCAGGTTGACGCCGGCCAGATCCACCCCGGCGTTCAGCATCTGGCTGACGGCATCCGTGCCCTGCTCCGTCATTCCGGCGGGCGCGACCGGCAGGGTGAGCCAGACGGCGAGGTCCTTGCCGTCTTTGCGGCGCTGCTCCTGCAGGGTCTTGATCGCGGTGGCGCGGCGGAGGCCGGCGGCGGTGTCGCTGAGGTTCTCGGCCTCGATGTCGAGGTCGATGGTGGTCACCTGGTAGCGGTCGACCACGGCCGCGTAGGCGTCGACCAGGTTGCCCGGGTCGGTGCACACGGTCGAGAGTTCGTCGTTGCGCAGCCCGCCGAACGAGACCACGACCTGGCCGCCGAGCTTCTCGGTGCGGGCCAGCCGGCGGTCGAGGTCGAGGGATTCCGAGGCCTCGTCGAGGGTGAACGCGGTGCCCCAGGTCGGCACGCAGGGCGCGTCGGTGGCCGCCACGATGAAGGACAGCACCACGTCACGGCCGGCATTCGACGCCGGGGTCTCGAAGTTGAAGGTGGGCGTGGCCGTGACATCCGTGTAGCCGGCGAACCAGGGCGTGTACGCCTCGGATGCCCGGGCGGCGGTCCACATCTGCACGCCGAGGTAGCCGCCCACGCTGAGCACGCCCACCAGCAGCATCGAGAGCAGGACCCGCACCGGGGACAGCCGGCGCGAGGCCCGGGGCGGGTCGGCCTGCACCGCGTCGGCCTGCACCGGCACCGCCTCACTCATGAGGCGACCCGCACGTTCTGCAGGGAATGCCGGTGCACGGATGCCCCGTCCACGCCCGCAGGCACCGCACCCGGCGCGTAGCCGTGATAGATCACCGCGCGCCAGTCCAGCGCCGGTTCCGGCTGCCCGCCGGCGGTACCCGGCGAGGCGGCGCGGGGCTTACGTTCCACGCAGAGCCAGCGGGTGCAGCCGAGCCAGACGTCGACGACGGAGTTCCAGAGACCGATGGTCGCGAGGATCGCCGCACCGGCCAGCAGCAGGTTGAACGCCGCGAAGGCCGCGTTGCCCCAGTTCTGGGCGAGCACGTCACGCCACAGGGTCAGGCCGGAGAACGCGACGATCAGGTAGGGCGTCAGCACGAACAGGAGCGGCGCGGCGGTGCGGTTCTTCACCTTGAGCGTGCGGGCGAAGGGGATCTTCTTGATCGTGATCGCCTGCTCGAGGGACTTCAGCACCCCGGCCAGGTTCACCGGCAGCAGCACCAGGTTGAAGCCATAGATGCGGAAGATGTCGCTGGCCTTGTAGCCGCAGTAGCGCAGGTCGCTGCCCATGGCGAGAAAGTATGGCAGGGCGGCGAACACCACGACGGGGCTGAGCAGCCGGCTGTCGTAGGGGTAGGCCAGCAGGAACATTCGGCCGAAGCTGGCCCAGGCGATCGAGGTCATGTAGTTCACCCGCAGGAACAGCTCGGTCAGGCTGACCGGGTGACCCTGGCGGCGGCGCTCGCGCAGCTGTTGCCAGAGCTTCGGCAGGATCAGCAGCCCGCCGTTAGCCCAGCGCCGCCGCTGCACGATCAGCGAACCGAAGTCGGGCGGGGTGGCGCTGTAGCTGAGGCGTTCGGGGTAGTTCACCAGGGTCCAGCCGTGGGTGCCGAGGTCGATGCTCGACTCGGTGTCCTCGATCACGGTGCGGTCCTGCACGTAACGGCGCACCTCGAAACCGCCGACGGTCTCCACCTCGACGATGTCCTCGAGGGCGCGCTTGCGGATGACGGCGTTCGCCCCCACCCAGAACGTGGCGCCGTAGTGGGACATGCCCTGGTGCAGGATGTGCTGGATGTCGGTGGTCGCCCCGGCGAGCCGCTCGATGCGGGTGGGCGCCCCGCGGAACGACGAGTACGGGGTCTGGGTCACGGCCACGCGGGCGTTGTCGGGCTGCTCGAGGAAGTAGACCAGGCGCAGGCAGTAATCGCGCAGCAGCAGCAAGTCGGCGTCGAGGGTGAGCAGGTAGTCGGAGTCCGACACGACGAAGTCGGCGTCGGCCCGGTCGGCGACGGGACGGAGGATGGTGCCGTCCGGCCCCTCCTCGCGGCGGAAGAAACCGCCCATCAGCCCAATGTAGGCGTTGAGGTTCATGGCCTTGTTCGCCTCGTGCGACAGCGACGCGTAGAGCTTGCGCTCGAAGGTATCGAGCTCGGCGGAGAAGGTCCAGACCAGGCGGCGGTGGAGTTCCAGCATCCGTTCTTTCGTGGGCGCCGTGTTCTCGTCGGCGGCCGCGTTCAGGGCCGTCGCGGTGAGGGCCAGCTCGGCGGACAGGCCGCCGAGCACCTGCTCGACGAAGAAGGTGTCGACGTGGTCGGTGACCTTCTCGGCGGCCTTCATGCGGTCGAGCCAGCCGGCCGCCCAGGAATAGTGGCCGGCCAGCTCCCGCACGGCCTCCACGGACACCGCGGGGTCAGCGGCCAGCTCGAGCTCGCAGATCAGCAGCTCGTCGCTGAATCGCACCCTCGGTTCGGCCAGCGCGGCCTCGATCTGCTGGGCGATTCCCCGCGAGTAGGCGAGGCGCTCGGCCACGACGGCGTCGGTCGGATGCGGCGGGTCGCCCAGGAGCAGCACGACGCGCAGGGCGGGGTACTCCTGCAGCGCCGCCGACCAGAGTGTGGCCCGCACGACGGCGGGTTCCTCGCTGTAGGACGGCACGAGCACGGTCATCGACCGCTGCTGGGCGCCGAAGTGGCTGTCCAGCTCGGCGCGGGGAACCCGCACGTGGTCGCGGAAACACTGCAGGGCGCCCTGGCGGGCGACCAGGTACATCAGCGCGGAGAAGGTCAGGAATGTGACCACGACGAGATAGGAGATCGCCTCGGTGGTGAAGCGGAAGCTCTGGGTGCCGTTGTTGAGAAACTCGCGCATGATCGTGTACACGAGGTAGGTCAGCCAGGCCAGCACGGTGACCAGGATGGCGAGGCGCCCCCAGGTGATCTTCGAATCACTGGGGCGGTCGTGCACGATCGGGAGCGGTGTGGTGCTGCGTTCGGAACCGAATTGCCGTTTGCGGGCAGGCGAAGCTAGGGACTTCGTAGGCATGGAGAAGCATCCTCGAGGGGCAGGATTGGAACGATTCGCGCGAGTGGAGGGTCTGGCGAACCTGTGGGGCTGTGGGCACAGACGTGCCACGAGAGATCGGGCACCTCGGATTTCGGGTCCGGTGCCGTGGGGCGTTAGGGCGGGGGGAATGTCAGATGGGTCGTGAATCGAGCTGTGAAAAAACTCGATACGAAAAATGTCGGTGCAGGGCCCGGCAACGTAAAAGACCCCGAACGGGGGTGCCGTTCGGGGTCTTTCAGGTTCGCTGCTGAGGGCTGCGGCTTAGCGCTTGCGCTTCTCGCGCACGCGCATGCTGAGGTTGATCGGGCTTCCCTCGAAGCCGTAGACCTCGCGCAGGCGACGCTGGATGTAGCGACGGTAGCCCGGGTCGAGGAACCCGGTGGTGAAGATGACGAAGGTCGGCGGGCGACTGGACGCCTGGGTGCCGAACAGGATGCGCGGCTGCTTGCCGCTGCGCACGGGGTGCGGGTGCGACGCGGCGAGCTCGGCCAGGAACGCGTTGAACTTGCCGGTGGCGACGCGGGTGTCCCACGACTCCAGCGCCAGTTCTAGTGCGGGGACGAGCTTCTCCATGTGGCGGCCGGTCTTGGCCGAGATGTTCACGCGCGGGGCCCAGGCGACGTGCGCCAGGTCCTGCTCGATCTCACGCTCGAGGTAGCGGCGACGGTCGTCGTCGATCTGGTCCCACTTGTTGAAGGCGAGCACCAGGGCGCGGCCGGATTCGAGCACCAGGTCGATCACGCGCACGTCCTGCTCGCTGATCACCTCGGTCACGTCGATCAAAACCACGGCGACCTCGGCCTTTTCGAGGGCGGCGCTGGTGCGCAGCGAGGCGTAGAAGTCGGCGCCCTGCGAGAGGTGCACGCGGCGACGGATGCCGGCGGTGTCGACGAAGCGCCACACCTTGCCGCCGAGCTCGACCTGCTCGTCGACCGGGTCGCGGGTGGTGCCGGCGAGCTCGTTGACGACAACGCGCTCCTCGCCGACGACCTTGTTCAGGAGGCTCGACTTGCCCACGTTCGGGCGGCCGAGGATGGCGACGCGGCGCGGTCCGCCGACTTCCTGCTTGGCGACGGCGGAGATCTCGGGGAGTTTCTCGAGGATCGCGTCGAGCAGGTCGGCGACGCCGCGGCCGTGCAGGGCAGAGACTGGCCAGGGCTGGCCGAGGCCGAGCGCCCAGAGGCTGGCGGCTTCGGGTTCCTGACGGATGTCGTCGACCTTGTTGGCGACGAGGAAGACGGGCTTGCCGGCCTTGCGCAGCAGGCGCACGACGGCCTCGTCGGTGGAGGTCGGCCCCACGTTGGCGTCGACGACGAACATGACGACGTCGCAGAGTTCGATGGCCAGTTCGGCCTGAGCGGCGACGGAAGCGTCGATGCCCTTGGCGTCGGGCTCCCAGCCGCCGGTGTCGACGAGACTGAAGCGGCGTTCGTGCCATTCGCCCTTGTAGGTGACCCGGTCACGGGTCACGCCGGGGGTGTCCTCCACGACAGCCTCGCGGCGGCCGAGGATGCGGTTCACCAGGGCGGACTTGCCCACGTTCGGGCGGCCGACGATGGCGATGACCGGCAGGGCCGGCAGGTACTGGATGGCGTCGGGGTCTTCGGTCACCGTGTCGAGGACGTCGAAGTCCTCTTCGTCGAGCTCGTACTCGTTGAGTCCGGTGCGGAGTGCGGCAGCGCGTTGCGTCACCAGGTCTTCATCGAGGTCGTCCAGGCGTGTTACCAGCTCGGTGTCGATGGCTGGGATCATGTCGTCGAAGTCGTTGTTGTTGGTCATGCGATGGCCTCGCGGTAGGTATTGATGACGTCGAGGACCGCGTCAATGGTCGCTTCTAAGTCGAGATGAGTGGAATCAACGGTGGTCACACCGTCTGCGGCGCTCATGAATTCGACTACCTGTGAGTCAGCGCGATCCCTCGATCGCATCTGTTCCGCCACGGTTTCAGCCGATTGGGTCGATATTTCCGCAGAGCGCCTAGCCATTCTAGCCTCCTCGGAGGCGGTGAGCAGTATGCGGATCTCGGCGGTGGGGGCCACCACGGTCGTGATGTCCCGGCCTTCGATCACGATTCCGGTGCGCTTCGAGCTCGCGGCGATCGTGCGGAACAGCTGCGTGAGGTGCGCGCGCACCTCCGGGATGCGGGCCACGGAGCTCACGATCGCGGAGACGGCGGGGTCGCGGATCGCGTCGGTGACATCCGTTTCACCGACCCGGACGACGTGCTCGTCGGGGGCGATTCCGATGGAGTAGTCGAAGTCGGCCAGGGCGGCCACGACGGCGTCGGTGTTCTCCGCGTCGATCCCCCGGTCGTTCACGAACCAGGCGAACGCCCGGTAGGCGGCGCCCGTGTCGAGGTAGTCGAAGCCGATGCGCAGGGCCGCGGCGCGGCTGACGCTGGACTTGCCGCTGCCGGCCGGTCCGTCGATGGCGACGATGTGGGGGCTTGAGTGACGACCCATATTAACCAGCAATCCGCCAGCCGCGGGCGGCCAGCTCTTCAGTGAGGCGGGAAACGGCCTCGGGGAGTACGGAGATTTCGGCCAGGCCGATCTGGGCGCCCGGCGAATGCTCCAGGCGCAGGTCTTCCATGTTCACGTTCAGCTCGCCGATCTCGTTCAGCAGCCGGGCGATCTGGCCGGGCCGGTCGTCGATCATCACGATGAAGGAGGCGTAGCGGCGGTCCTGGCCGTGCTTGCCCGGCAGCCGGGAGACGCCGGCGTTGCCGCCGGCGAGTTCCTCGGCCACCTTGCGCCGGGCGCCGGGGGCGGCCGGGTCGGCGAGGGCGTCGATGAACCGGTCGAGGTCTTCGCGGTAGGCGACCAGGATGTCGCGCACCGGGGCGGCGTTCGCGCCCAGGATCTGCACCCACAGTTCCGGGTCGCTCGCCGCGACCCGGGTCACGTCGCGCAGGCCCTGCCCGGCGAGGTTCAAGGCGGAGCCGGGGGCATCCGTTAAACGGCGCGCCATGATCGTGGAGACGACCTGGGGCACGTGGGAGATGAGTGCGACGCCGCGGTCGTGCTCTTCGGGCGTCATCTCGACCAGGGTCGCGCCCAAGTCGAGGATGAGGTCGTCGATCGCGGTGGCCTGCTGGTAGCTGATCGCGTCGTGTGCGGCGACCACCCACGGGCGCCCGACGAACAGGTCGGCGCGACCGGCGAGGGGTCCCCCGCGTTCGCGGCCGGCCAGGGGGTGGCCGCCGATGTAGCGGGACACGTCGGCTCCGCGTTCGCGGAGCTCCTGCAGCGGGGCCAGCTTGACGCTCGCGACATCCGTCACGATCGCCTGCGGGTAGGCGGCGAGTTCGCGCGCGACGATCTCGGCGGTCACGTCGGGCGGCACGCAGACCACGATCAGCTGCGGGGCGTCACCGGCGCGGGCGGCGCGGCCGGCGCCGTAGTCGACGGCGATGCTCAGGTTGGTCGGCGAGGCGTCGTCGAGGATGACGTCGATTCCGCGCGCGCTGAGGCCCAGGCCGACGCTGGTGCCGAGCAGCCCGGCGCCCACGACGCGCACGGGCCCGATCAGGCGGGATTCAACCACGTGGGGACTCCTGACGGCCGGCCTAGTTCTTCGTTTCGGCCCGCGACACGGTGAGCAGCTGACCGAGTTCAACCTTAGTCAAATCGCGCGCATCGCCGACCCGGAGGGTGCCGAGGTGCAGCGGTCCGAACTGGCGGCGCACCAGGTCGACGACGGGGTGGCCGACGGCCTCCATCATGCGGCGCACGATCCGGTTGCGGCCGGAGTGCAGGGTGAGCTCGACCAGGCTGAAGCCGTCGCCGGGAGGACTGGTCAGGATGCGGGCCTTGTCGGCGGCGATGGGGCCGTCGTCGAGTTCGATGCCGTTCTGCAGCAGCTGGATGGTCTGCGGCGACACGCGGCCCTCGACCTTGGCGATGTAGGTCTTCAAGACCCCGAACGACGGATGCGCGAGCACGTGTGCGAGGTCGCCGTCGTTGGTCAGGATCAGCAGGCCGCTCGTCATCGCGTCGAGGCGGCCCACGTTGAACAGGCGTTCCTCGAACTGGTCGGTGAACTCGCGCAGGTCGGGGCGGCCGCTCTCATCCTGCATCGAGGAGACGACGCCGACGGGCTTGTTCAGCATCACGTAGCGGCGGCTGGTGTCCAGCTGCACGGCGATGTTGTCGACCATGATCTGGTCGGAGTCGGGGTGGATGCGGCGGCCCAGTTCGGTGACGACCTTGCCGTTCACGCGCACGCGGCCGGCGGCGATCATGTCTTCGGACACGCGGCGGGAGGCCACGCCGGCGGAGGCCATGACCTTCTGCAGGCGCACGCCGTCGGCGGCGGCCTCCGGGTTGGTCGGCGTGCCCTGGGGCGGAGTCCCCGGTGTCTCCTGGTAGTCATTCGTCATGGCAGATCCTCAAATCCGTTGGCACCGTCATTGAGCAACGGCGATATATAGGGCAACTCGTCGAGCGAGTTGATTCCGAGCTGGGTGAGCAACAAGTCTGTGGTGCCGTAGTTGATCGCACCGGTCTCACTATCGGTGAAGGCTTCGGTGATCAGACCGCGGCCCAGCAGAGTGCGCACGACCGAGTCCACATTAACGGCACGAATCGAGGCTACAGCCCCGCGGCTGATCGGTTGCTTGTAAGCGATCACCGCGAGGGTCTCCAGTGCGGCCTGCGAGAGCCGGCTGGGGTTCTGGGTGACCACGAAGTCGGCCACGGCCAGGTCGTGCTCGGCGCGCACGTAGATGCGCCAGCCGCCGGCCACCTCGCGCAGTTCGAAGCCACGGCGCACGGTGCCGGCGAGGCCGTCGAAGTCGGCCACGAGCCGGTCCACGGCCGCGCGCACCCGGGGCAGCGGGGCGTCGACCGCCGCCGCGAGGTGCAGCAGGCTCTGGGGCTCGTCGGCGACCATCAGGATCGCCTCGAGGGTGCGTTCGAGGGCCGGCTCGACGGCATCCGTCGGCTGCGTGTTCTGCTCGGCCCGGGCTGGCTGGACGGCGTGAGCGTTACTGGTCATAGTCGGCTCCGAGGTTGGCGAGGGTGTCTTCACTCCAGGATTCGGCGCTCCAGTGCAGGCTGAGGTCGCCGAGTGGTTCGAGCTGGTCGAACGAGATCGCGCCGAGCCGGTAGAGCTCGAGCACGGCCAGGAAACGGGCGATCACCATGCCTTTTTGCGGGGTGTCGACGATCAGCTCGCGGAAGGTGAGGGTCTCCCCCGGGCGCAGCATCATTACGATCCAGGCCGCCTGTTCACGGATGCTGACCAGCGGCGCGTGCAGGTGGTCGAGCCCCACGGTGGGCAGCTCCCGCGGGGTGAGGGCCAGCGCGGCGAGGGCGCCGAAGTCGGCGAGGGAGAGGGTCCAGACCAGCTCGGGGGTCTGTTGCCGGAACTTCTCCTCGAGCCGCACCGCGCGCACGTGCCGGGTGGATTCGGTGTCGAGGTGCTCCTGGAACCAGAGCGAGGCGGTCTTGAACGCGCGGTACTGCAGCAGCCGGGCGAACAAAAGGTCGCGGGCCTCGAGCAGGGCGGCGTCTTCCGCGTCGACGAGCTCACCCTGGGGCAGCAGGCCGGCCACCTTCAGATCGAGCAGGGTCGCCGCGACGACCAGGAATTCGGTGGCCTGGTCGAGTTCCTCGGTCTGGTCGAGGCCGCGCAGATAGGCGATGAATTCATCCGTCACCCGGCTGAGCGAGATCTCGGTGATGTCGAGTTCGTGCTTGCCGATCAGGGTCAGGAGCAGGTCGAACGGGCCCTCGAAGTTGCCGAGGGCAACCGAAAATGTCTTCGGAGCGGCCGCGTCAGGCGACGGCGCCACGCTGGATCAGTTCCCGCGCCGCCTGCTTGTAAGCCTTGGCGGCCGCGTGCTCTGGCGCGAATTCGGTGATCGGCACCCCGGCGACGCTGGCATCGGGGAACTTGACCGTGCGGCCGATGACGGTCTCGAGCACGCTCTCGCCGAAGGCGTCGACGACGCGCTCGAGCACCTCGCGGGAGTGCAGCGTGCGGGAGTCGAACATGGTCGCGAGGATGCCGTCGAGCTCGATGGCGGGGTTGAGGCGGTCGCGCACCTTGTCGATGGTCTCGATCAGGAGGGCCACACCGCGGAGGGCGAAGAACTCGCACTCGAGCGGGATGAGCACGCCGTGGCTGGCGGTGAGGGCGTTCACGGTGAGGATGCCGAGCGAGGGCTGGCAGTCGATCAGGATCACGTCGTAGTCGGCGGAGATCTTGCGCAGCACCCGGGCGAGGATCTGCTCGCGGGCGACCTCGTTGACCAGGTGCACCTCCGCGGCGGACAGGTCGATGTTCGCCGGGATGATGTCGAGGTTGTGCACGGACGTCTTCTGGATGGCGTCGTGCGGGTTGACCGATCCGCTCAGGAGCAGGTCGTAGATGGTGGTGACGTCGTGGGTGGGCACGCCGAGACCGGCGGACAGTGCGCCCTGCGGGTCGAAGTCGATGGCCAGCACGCGGCGGCCGTAGCCGGCCAGCGCGGCACCCAGGTTGATGGTGGTCGTCGTCTTGCCGACGCCGCCCTTCTGGTTGCACAGGGAGATGATCCGGGCCGGGCCGTGACTGACCAGTGTCACCGGCTCGTCGAAGTCGCGCTTCGGGCGCCCAGTCGCACCGACTGGTACCTCGTCCAGACCGGGGAGTCGTACCCGGTCATCTTGCTTGCGCGCCACTGAGATGTCCCCGATCCGTCCTGCACCAATCACTGTGTTCGAGTGTACCGATTCACGGGGGCACATTTGGGCAGGGATCGCCGAAAAGGCCGGTCTGCCAGCCAAATCCGGAGGTGAATCCGCGTCTGGGGGGACGCTGTGAACCGGCACAGGGGGCGTCACAGGCTGGTGAGTTAAGATTTCACAGTGCCTCACCTCTCTGCGCCCGTCCCTGCGCCTCTCCGTATCGCGCTCGTCTGCCTGCACACCTCGCCGGGTGCCGAGCCCGGTTCCGGCGACGCCGGCGGCATGAACGTGGTCGTGCGGCACCAGGCCGAGGCCCTCGCCGCCGCCGGGCACCAGGTCGAGATCCTCACCCGGCGCTCCTCGACCGAGCTGTCCGACGTGCAGCTGACCCCGGGGGTCACCCTCCGGTTCCTCGACGCCGGCCCGGCCCGTCCGGTTCCCAAGGGCGACCACGAGGGCTTCATCGACGCGTTCCGGGTGCGGATGGCCGCGCTGGGACCGTACGACGTCATCCACTCGCACCACTGGTTCTCCGGCATGGCGGCCCTGCCGCTGGCCCGCCTGCGCGGTGTCCCCCACGTGCAGAGCTTCCACAGCATCGCCGCGGACGAGTCGACGCCGCTGTCGGCCGGCGAACGCGCCGAATCCCCGGGCCGGATGGCCGGGGAGGCCTGGCTCGCCCAGACATCCGACGCCATCGTGGCGATCAGCGAAGCCGAGGCCGACACCGTCGTGCGGCGGCTCGGCGGGTCGCCGGACCGGGTTGCGATCGTGCTGCCGGGCGTCGACGGGACGCTGTTCCGGCCGACCGGGGTCGCTTCGGCGGCCGGGGTCGCTTCCCCTGCCGAGGTCACTTCCCCGGCCGGGGCCACCTCGCCTGCCGGGCGGGGCTACGCCGTCGTCGCCGCGCGCCTGCAGCCGCTCAAGGGTCTGGACCTCGCGATCGAGGCGATCGCGGCCGTGTCGGCGGAGCTGCGCCCCGAACTCGTGATCGCGGGGGACGCCTCCAGCGACTACGACGGGTACATCGACGAGCTGCAGGCCCTCGCGGCCCGCCACGGGATCGCGTCGGGCGTGCGTTTCGTCGGCCCGCAGTCCCGCGCCGACCTGGCCGGGCTGCTGCGCGGCGCCCGGGTGGTGCTGGTGCCGTCCCACTCGGAAACGTACGGCCTGGTCGCGCTGGAGGCTGCCGCCAGCGGCGTGCCCGTCGTCGCCGCCGCGGCCGGCGGGTTGCGTGAGGCCGTGGTCAACGGGGACACGGGGGTGGTGCTGGACTCCCGGGATCCCGAGGTGTGGGCGGAGGCGCTCACCGGCATCCTCTCGAACCCCGCCTTCGCCCGCCGGCTGTCCCTGGCCGCCCGGGAGCGGGCGGAGCACCTGGACTGGCCGCGCTCGGCGGAGGGTCTGCTGGCGGTCTACCGTTCGCTCGTGGGCCCCGGCGACGAGGGTTGGCGGCACACGCTCCTGAGCGCATGAGCGGGGCTGGCGGCGCTGCTGATTTTGACCGGCCGGGCTTCGGCGGGCCGGATTTTGACGGGCCGGGCCTTCTGGACGGGGTGGCGTCGGTGCTGTTCGTGCACGCGCACCCCGACGACGAGACCATTTCGACCGGCGCTCTGATCGCGGAGCTGGTGGCCCGCGGCATCCGGGTGTCGCTGCTGACCGCCACCCGCGGCGAGCAGGGCGACGTCGTGCCGGGGCCGCTGTCGGTGCTCGAGGGCACGGATGCGCTCACGCACGAGCGCGAGCAGGAGTTGCGGCGGGCCGCGGAGACTCTCGGCATCGCTGCGCGGTTCCGGCTCGGTGAACGTCCCGCGCGGGCCGGTCACCTGCAGCGCCGCGTCTACCGTGACTCGGGCATGAAGTGGATCCGCCCCGGGCTCGCCGGGCCCGCCGACGACATCGACGATGACGCCCTGGTGCGGGCGCCGCTGGCGGAGGTGGCCGCCGATGTGGCCGCGCTGATCGCGCAGCTTCGGCCCGACCTGGTGATCAGCTACGACAACGGCGGCGGCTACGGGCATCCGGACCATGTACGCATGCACGAGGCGACCCTGGCGGCCTGCCGGGCGGAGAGCGCACCGTTCGCCGAGGTCGTGCACGATCCGGCCCCGGACGCGGAGTGGTTCGCCCTCGACCGGCACCTCGCCACGGTGACCGCAGCCCTCCGCTGCCACGCCAGCCAGCTCACCGTCGACGGCGCGCACATCGTGCACTCGGGCGGGCAGCGCGAGCCGATCACCCTGGCCGTGGGGCTCCGCGCCCTCTGACCCGGTCTGCGCCGCTCCCACGGGGGCCGCGATAGTTCCCGTTCCGGTCGAGAGTGACCGTTACACCGGGCACTCTCGACCGGAACGGGAACAGTTAGGCGGGGTCTGGCCCCGAGGGCGGGATAGGTGAGACGGGCGGGACGGGCGAGGACGGGACCGGCGGGACCGGCGGGACCGGCGGGACCGGACGGGCGCGGGGGTGCGCGGTCGTGTACATGTCGCGGAGGGTGTCGGCGGTGACCAGGGTGTAGATCTGGGTGGTGGCGACCGAGGAATGGCCGAGCAACTCCTGCACCACGCGCACATCGGCCCCGCCCTCGAGCAGGTGGGTGGCGAAGGAATGCCGCAGCGTGTGCGGCGACACGTGCCCCTCGAGTCCGGCCCGCTCGGCGGCGGCACGGATGATCAGCCATGCATTCTGCCGGCTGACCCGCTGTCCGCGGAGGCCGAGGAACAGGGCCGGAGTGGCCTTGCCTCGCCCCGACAGCAGGGGCCTCCCCCGAACCAGCCAGATGTCGAGGGCCGTGCGCGCGAAGCTGCCGACGGGCACGATGCGCTGCTTGTTGCCCTTGCCGGTCAGGCGCACGACGTCGGGCTCGAGCACGTCGTCCACGTTGAGATTGACCACCTCGGACACCCGTGCGCCGGTGGCGTAGAGCAGCTCCAGCAGGGCCTTGTCGCGCAGGTTCTGCACCTCGTCGCCGTCGGTCGCCGCGAGCAGGGCCGTGACCTGCTCGACCGAGATGGCCTTGGGCAGCCGGGTGCCGAGCTTCGGCGGCTTGGACTCGTGCGCGACATCCGTCTCGACCACGCCCTCCTCGAGCAGGAACCGGTGGAAGCCGCGCACCGTCGACAGGATGCGCGCGATCGACGCCGCCGTCAGCGGCGACTCCTCCCGGGAACCCAGGAACCGCAAGAACTCGGAGATGTGCTGCGCCGTGATCCCGGCCAGCGCGGCGAGGTCGGCGGCGGCGAGCCAGCGGCCGTAGATCACGAGGTCGCGCCGGTACGCGGCGACGGTGTTGGCGCTCAGCCCGCGCTCGACCGCGACGTGCCGCAAAAAGGAATCCATGGCCGAAGCCACGGCCGGAGCAACCGTCGGAGTATCAGCCGGAACCACGGCTGAGCGCGCAGCCGCAGTCGCAGCCGAAGGCACAGCCGCTGCCGGCACCACAGCCGACTCCCCGCCCGCAGCCGCCGGGGCGGTCACACCTCGTGGTCCCAATTGGTCGGATGCCGCGGCCACGGCGTGTCCGCCGGCGCGAGGCTGCTCCACCCGCGGGCCCGGGCGGCGTGCGCGGCCAGGGCGCCGATCACGAGCGACGGGTTCTGCACCTTGCTCGCCAGGATGGCGTCGACGCACTCGTCAAGGGGAACCCAGCGGATCTCGATGTCGGCTTCCTCCTCGGTGCGCGCGAACACGTCGTCGGCGACCGCCAGGCCGCGGGCCAGGTAGATCCGGATGACCTCGTTGCTGCCGCCCGGCGAGGTGTAGAACTCGCTGAGCATGTCCCAGCGGGTCGCCGTGAGGTCGGCTTCCTCGGCCAGCTCCCGCTGCGCGCCGACGAGCGGGTGTTCCCCGGCTTCGTCGAGCAGGCCGGCGGGCAGTTCCCACTCCCGCACGCGCACCGGATGCCGGTACTGCTTGATCAGGAGTACGCGGTCCTGCTCGTCGAGGGCGAGGATCGCCACGGCGCCCGGGTGGTCCAGGTACTCGCGGATGATGCCCGAGCCGTTGTAGCCGAAGGTGTCGCGGCGCACGTCCCAGACCTTGCCGTCGAAGACGATCTCGGTGGCCGTGACCGGCGCGAACGCGAACTCGTCCGCCAGCGCCGACGGGTCGGATCCGGTGGAGTTGTCGGCGCTGACCGAGGTCTCAGTCACGGCGTCAGACAACGGCCGGGACGTCGAGATCGTCGACGGCTTCGCCCGCCTCGACCTCGAACAGACGGCTCGACTGCTGGCGGTCCAGGGCGGCGCCGATCAGGCCGCGAAACAACGGATGCGCGTGGCTGGGCCGGCTGCGCAGCTCCGGGTGCGCCTGCGTGCCCACGTAGAACGGGTGCTCCGAGCGCTTCAGCTCGACGTACTCGACCAGATGGCCGTCGGGCGAGGTTCCGGAGAACCACAGGCCGGCATCCGCGATCTGGCCACGGAACGCGTTGTTGACCTCGTAGCGGTGGCGGTGGCGCTCGGACGCCTCGGGGGCACCGTAGAGCTCCGCGACGATGGATCCCTCGGCCAGGGCGGCCGGGTAGAGGCCCAGGCGCATGGTGCCGCCCAGGTCGCCGCCGGCGATGATCTCGACCTGCTCCTCCATGGTCGCGATCACGGGGAACTCGGTGTCCTCGTCGAACTCGGAGGAGGAGGCGCCGGTCAGACCGGCCTTGTTGCGGGCGTACTCGATCACCATGCACTGCAGGCCGAGGCAGAGGCCGAGCACGGGGATCGCGTTCTCGCGGGCGAACTTGAGGGCACCGAGCTTGCCCTCGATGCCGCGCACGCCGAAACCGCCGGGAACGCAGATGCCGTCGAGCTCGCCGAGCAGGCGGGCGGCGCCCTCCTCGGTCTCGCAGTCGTCGGAGGCGATCCAGGTGACGTTGACCTTGGTCTGGTTGGCGAAACCGCCGGCGCGCAGCGCCTCGGTCACGGACAGGTAGGCGTCGGGCAGGTCGATGTACTTGCCGACCAGGCCGATGGTGACGGCGTGCTTGGGCTCGCGCACGGCGTCGAGCACCTTCTGCCAGCCGGTCCAGTCGACGTTGGTGACGGGCAGGCCGAGGTGGTCGGTGATGTAGCGGTCCAGGCCCTGGTCGTGCAACATGGTCGGGATCTCGTAAATGCTGGGCACGTCGATCGCGTTGACCACGGCGTCTTCGTCGACGTCGCACATGAGCGCGATCTTGCGCTTGTTCGAGTCGGAGACGGGACGGTCGCTGCGCAGCACGAGCGCATCCGGCTGGATCCCGATGGAACGCAGGGCGGCGACGGAGTGCTGGGTCGGCTTGGTCTTCTGCTCGCCCGCGGCGGCCATGAACGGCACCAGCGACACGTGCACGAAGAAGACGTTGTTGCGGCCGAGCTCGTGGCGCACCTGGCGGGCGGCCTCGAGGAACGGCTGCGATTCGATGTCGCCGACGGTGCCGCCGATTTCGGAGATGATGACGTCGGGGCGCAGCTCGTCGCTGGCCTGCAGGCGCATGCGGCGCTTGATCTCGTCGGTGATGTGCGGGATGACCTGCACGGTGTCGCCGAGGTATTCGCCGCGGCGTTCCTTGGCGATGACCTGCGAGTAGACCTGGCCGGTGGTGACGTTCGCCGCCTGGCTGAGGTTGATGTCGAGGAACCGCTCGTAGTGGCCGATGTCCAGGTCGGTTTCGGCGCCGTCGTCGGTCACGAAGACCTCGCCGTGCTGGAACGGGTTCATCGTGCCCGGGTCCACGTTGAGATAGGGGTCGAGCTTCTGCATGACGACGCGGAGACCGCTGGCCGTCAGGAGATTGCCGAGGCTGGCCGCCGTCAGGCCCTTGCCCAACGAAGAAACGACACCACCGGTCACAAAGATGTGCTTGGTCGTGTCGTCGCGTGCTGAGCCGTCAGAGCGTGCTGAGCTGTCTGAGCTGTCTGAATTGTCCGAGATTTTATTTTCCACCACGGGCTTCGACTCTATCACCTGGGTTCGGCCTAACGGTTGGAGTGGGCAAGGTTCATGAGTTCGCGCGCGTGTTCGAGCCCGCTTTCGGAGTCGGGCAGTCCCGACAGCAGCCGGGCCATCTCGGCTGCGCGTTCGTCGCCCTGCAGCTGGCGAACGCTGCTGGCGGTGACGGAGCCGTCGCTGTCCTTGACGACGCTGAGGTGGTTGCCGGCGAAGGCGGCGACCTGCGCCAGGTGGGTGACCACGATCACCTGCGCGGTTTCGGCAAGCCGGGCGAGTCGGCGGCCGATCTCGATCGCCGCGGCCCCGCCCACTCCGGCGTCGACCTCGTCGAAGACGAAGGTCGCCACCGGGTCGGTGGCGTTGATGACGACCTCGATCGCGAGCATCACCCGGGACAACTCGCCACCGGATGCCCCGCGGGCCAGGCTGCGCGGCTCGGCGCCCGCGTGGGGTCGGAGCAGGATCTTGACGAGGTCGCGCCCGGTGAGCGAGATCTCGGCCCGGCTGTCGACCTCGACGACGAGGGCGGCATTGGGCATCGCGAGGGCGGCGAGTTCGCCGGTGACGGCGGCCCCGAGCGACGCGGCCGCCGTGGTGCGGATGGCGGTGAGGCGGTCGGCGAGGGCGTCCATGGCGGCGCGGTCGGCGTCCGTCTCGGCGCGGAGGGCGTCGATCCGGTCGGTGTCGCTGTCGAGTTCGAGCAGCCGGGCGCTGCCGGTGTCGAGGAAGTCGATGGCTTCGTCGAGGCCGCCCACGTATTTTCGGGCCAGGGCGGTCAGCGCGGCGCGGCGTTCCTGCACGACCTCGAGTTCGCGGGCGCCGTCGGCGTCGAGGCCGGCGAGGTAGCTGGAGAGCTGTGCGGCGATGTCCGCGACCAGGAAGCCGGCGTTCGCGAGCGCCTCGGCCAGGGGCGGCAGGGCGGGGTCGTGCTCCCCGGCGCGCTCAAGCCGGCGTCGGGCGGAGTCCAGCAGGGAGACGGCGTCGGGCAGTCCGTCGGGGTTCTCTTCGGCGGAGAGCAGTTCCCGGGCCTGGGCGGCGGCGAGGCGCAGTTCTTCGAGGTTGCCGAGGCGTTCGGCGCGTTCGCCGAGCGCGTCGTCTTCGCCGCGTTGCGGTGCGACGAGTTCGACCTCGGCGATGGCGGCGCGCAGCTCTTCGGCTTCCAGCCGGCGCTGCTCCTGCTCGTCGACGAGACGGTCGAGGTCGGTCTGGTTGCCCTGCCACCGGTGGTAGGCGAGCTGGAAGAGGTCGAGGGTCTCGGCGAGGTCGGGGCCGGCGAACCGGTCCAGGGCCGCGCGCTGGGCGACGGCCGACCGCAGGCGCACCTGGTCGGACTGCCCGTGCACGACGACCAGGTCGCCGCCGAGGTCGGCGAGCACACTCGCGGGAGCGCCGCGGCCGCCCACGACGGCCCGGCTGCGTCCCTCGGCCGAGACCGATCGGCTCAGGAGGAGCTCCGGCCCGTCGAGGTCTCCCCCGGCGTCCCGCACGCGCTGCGCGACGGCGCCGTCGGCGGGGATCAGCCAGCGGCCTTCGACCCAGCTCTGCGTCTGGCCCTGACGCACGAGCCCCGGGTCGGCCCGGTCGCCGAGCAGCAGGCCCAGCGCGGTGACGACCATGGTCTTGCCCGCGCCGGTCTCCCCGGTTACGGCGGTGAAACCGGGGCCGAGCGGCAGGGTGGCCTCCCGGATCACGCCGAGATCCCGGATCACGAGTTCCTCGATCATGCGGAACCCCTATTCACGGCCGACCGGGCCTCTCCAGCCCGTCACGGGCAGGTTGAACTTGTTGACCAGGCGGTCGGTGAACGGGGCGACGTGCAGCCGGGCCAGGCGCACCGGGACGGGCGAACGGCGAACGATCACGCGCGACCCCGGCGGCAGGTCCTGCACGCGGCGGCCGTCCGCGCAGAGCACCGCGGCCCCGCCGGTGCGGGCGAGAACCTCGACCGCGAGCGACGAATCCGGGCCGACGACGAGCGGCCGGGCGAAGAGGGCGTGCGCGCTGAGCGGCACGAGCAGGAGGGCGTCGAGCGTCGGCCAGACGATCGGGCCGCCGGCCGAGAAGGCGTAGGCGGTGGACCCGGTCGGCGTGGACATGACCACGCCGTCGCAGCCGAAGGAAGAGAGCGGCCGGCCGTCGACCTCGATCACGACCTCGAGCATCCGTTCGCGGCTGGACTTCTCGACGGTGGCCTCGTTCAGCGCCCAGGTCTCGTAGATCACGTCGTCGCCGAGCTTGACCCGCACGGCCAGGGCCATGCGTTCCTCGACCAGGTAGTCGCGGGACAGGGCGCGGCGCACGGCCTCGCCGAGGTCGTCGCGTTCGCTCTCGGCCAGGAAGCCGACGTGGCCGAGGTTGATGCCGAGGAGGGGAGCGGAGCAGCCGCGCACGAGCTCGGCGGCGCGCAGGATTGTGCCGTCGCCGCCGAGCACGATGGCGAGTTCCAGTTCGGTGGTCTCGACGCTCTCGTGCAGGATCGCCAGGCGATCGGTGAGTTCTGGGCAGGATGCGAGCAGGTCGGCCCGCTCCTCGCGGGCCATCACGGGCGCCGCACCGGCGGCGAGGAGCTGCTCGCAGACGGTGACCGCGGCCTCCAGCGAGTCCCGGCGCCCGGTGTGGGCGACGACGAGGAAGTGGCGGGGTGCTTTGCTCATTTCGTCACTCCCACCAGTGCAGTCGTCTGCTCGATCCATTCTGTCGGATTGCTGCCTCCCGTGCTGGTCAGCCAGCACAAATACTCGCGGTTCCCGGCCCCACCGGCGATCGGCGAGGCAATCAGGCCGCGGGTGCCGAGGCCCAGGTCCCAGGCTGCCCAGAGCACCCCGGCGATTGCGTCGGCCCGGAGGCCCGGATCGTGCACGACCCCCTCACGGATGCTGCCCTTGCCGACCTCGAACTGCGGCTTGATCAGCAGCACGAAATCGGCGCCGGGCAGGGCGGTGGCCACCAGCGCGGGCAGAACGGTGGTCAGGGAGATGAACGAGAGGTCGCCGACGACGAGGTCGGCGCGCTGCGGCACCCCGGAGGCGGCCGCGATGGACTCGGCGGTGGCGTAGCGCAGGTTGAAACCCTCGACGAGCACCAGCTTCGGTTCATTGGCGAGCAGAGGCGCGAGCTGCCCGTGCCCGACGTCGACCGCGATCACCTGGCCGGCGCCGCGTTCGAGCAGCACCTGGCTGAAACCGCCCGTTGACGCGCCGGCATCCAGCACCGTGCGGCCGGCCACCGGCAGCTCGAAGACGTCCAGCGCGGCGATGAGCTTGTGGGCACCGCGGCTGACGTAGTGGTCGGTCGCCGCCACCTCGATGGTCTGGTTCTCGCGCACCTTCACGGATGCCTTGACCACCGGTTTGCCGTCGACCGTGACCAGCCCCGCCACGATCAGCTGCGCGGCCACGGTTCGCGACCGGGCCAGCCCGCGTTCGGCGAGGGCCGTGTCGAGGCGCTGCGGCTCAGGTTCGGGCATCTCGTCGGGTACAGGGGATTGGTCGGGCATCTGTCCCTCGGTCATGAGTTCGTCGATCGTGGAACGTCTCCACCCTCGAGGTGGTCGCGCAGCCGGTCGTGCACCTGCACGTACGCGGCTGCGCGCTCCTCCAGGGGCTGGTCATCGATCGCGGCGAGCTGGCCGACGAGTTCGTCGGCCAGCCCGTCCGCGGTCGAATCCTGGTTCACGTCGTCTGTTTTCACGACTTCAACGTTACCGTCCGAGATACAGTCGCTCCGGGACGTTGAGCCCGTAGATGGGGCGACCGGATGCCCAGATCACGGCGCAGGCGGCGCGGAGTAGGTTGATGGAGCCATCCCCCTCGGCCACGATCTGCACGTCGGCGCCCTGGATCCGCACCGTCGCCCCGGCGACCGTGGCGGAGGTGCCATCCTTGGAGAAGACGGTCTCCGGGTACGGTTCGTGCAGCTGGCGCAGATCGTCGAGGATGAACTGCGGCCGGGAGGTGGGGTCGGCGGCCAGGGCCTGCTTGGCCTTGTCGATGCCGGTGAGCACCAGTACGGCCGGGATCCCGGCGCGGTTGGCGCCGAGGATGTCCGTGTCGAGGCGATCGCCGATGAAGAGCGGCTGGGCGGCCTGGAACCGGTTGACCGCCTCCGTGAAGATGGCGACCTCCGGTTTGCCGGCCACGATCGGCAGACGCCCGACCGCGGTGTGCACCGCGGAGACGAGCGTGCCGTTGCCGGGAGCGATCCCCCGGGCGACCGGGATGGTCCAGTCGGTGTTGGTGGCGATCCAGGGGATCTGCACCCCGTCCTCGTTGGGGTGAAGAGCGAAAGCGGCTTCCGCGAGGTCCTTCCAGCCGAGTTCGGGCGAGAAGCCCTGAATCACGGCGGCCGGCTCGTCGTCGGCGGACCGGGTGACGACGAAGCCACCCTTTTCGACCTCGGTGACGAGCCCCTCTCCCCCGACGACGAGGATGCGGGATCCGGCGGGCACCTCGTTCGCGAGCAGCCGCACGGCGGCCTGGGGCGAGGTGACGACATCCGTCGCCGTGGCATGCAGGCCGAGCTCGGTCAGGTGCGCGGCGACGGACCGGTCGGTGCGGGACGCGTTGTTGGTGAGGTAACCGACCCGGGCGGTTTCCGCCGCCCGGTTCAGGCTCTCCACGGCGAACGGGATCGCCCCCGGACCGGTGTAGACCACACCGTCCAGGTCGGCGAGGACGACGTCGACGCCGGTCAGCGGGGTCACCGGCTCAGGCACGCGGCGACGCCTCAGCATCCTGCTCCGCCCCGTCGTCGGGGTCGGACGCGGAGTCGCCCTCGTCGTCGGTGTCTTCGTGGTCGTCGTCGTCTTCCTCTTCGGTGTCTTCGTCGTCGTCACTGTCGGCAACGTCGTTCTCGCTGACGTCGTCGCCGAGTTCAGTTCCCTCGAATTCCTCGTCTTCGTCGTCTTCTTCGTCGATCTCGAGGATCTCCATGGTTTCATCCAGGTCGGTCGTGCCCGAGACGGCCGAGTCGGCACGTTCGGCCCGCTCGTTCCAGAGTTCGGCTTCGTCTTCACGGCCGAGCTCGGCCAGAACCTCGGCGTAGGCGGCGAAGAGTTCGGCGCTGTAGGAGTACGCGGTCTTCGGGTCCAGCTGCGGGATCTGCAGTTCGCTCAGAGCGGCCTCGGTCTCGCCGAGGTCGAGGCGTGCGCCCGACATTGCGATGGCCAGGGCCACCTGAACGGATGCCGGCAGCGAGGAACGCTCGACGGAGCGTCCCAGCTCCAGCGCCCGGTCGGGGCGACCGACACCACGCTCGCTGTCGACCATCAGTGCCAGCTGGTCGTTCGAGCCGGAGATGCGACGGTAGGTGCGGAGTTCCCGCAGTGCGAGGGCGAAATCGCCGGTCGCGTAGGCGGTGATCGCCAGGCTCTCGCGCACCACGGCGATGCGCCCGGCCCGACGGGCGGCGGACATCACGTGGCGGTGGGCGAGTTCCGGATCCTCGTCGATGACGCGCGCGGCCATGGCCAGGTGGCGGCCGACGGCCTCCGCGTTGTCCTTGCTGAGGGTCTTGAGTTCATTGCGGGCGATCCGGTCCAGATCCTGCGACGTGATGTCGTCGGGCAGTTCCGGGTCGTCGTGACGAGGCCGCACGGAGCGGAGCTCGCGCTGCATGCGCTGCTCTTCGGTCATCTCCTCTTCGACGACGCGCGCATCGCGGTCGCCGCGGGCCGGAGCGCCGTCGCGGGTCCACAGCTTCTTGCCGGCGTCGCCGCGCGGTGCACCGGCGCGGTTCGGCGAACCGCCGCGCTGGGTCCACGGCTTGTCGCCGCCCTGCTGGGGGCGGTCACTGCGCTCGGGACGTGCGCCATCCTTGGTCCACGGCTTGCGCTCCGCGCCGCCGCTGGGTCGGTCGCTGGATCGGTCGGAGTTGCCACGGTTGTACGCAGGACGCTCGCCGTCCTTCGCCCACAGCTTGCGCTCCGCGCCGCCACTGGGCCGGTCGGAGTGGCCACGGTACGGAGGACGCTCGCCATCACGCTGCGGACGGTCAGAGTTCCCACGGTACGGAGGACGCTCACCATCGCGCTGCGGACGATCAGAATTGCCGCGGTAGGGGGCACGCTCGTCGCCGCCGGTGGGGCGCTCGGAATTGCCACGGTAGCCGCCCGTGGACGGGCGATCGGAGTTACCACGGTAAGGAGGACGCTCGCCGCCGCTGCTGGGACGCTCGGAGTTTCCACGGTAGGGGGCACGCTCGCCGCCACCGGTGGGGCGCTCGGAGTTGCCACGGTACCCACCCGTGGACGGACGCTCGGAGTTGCCACGGTAGGGAGGACGCTCGCCGCCACCGG
>NZ_SOGM01000092.1:0-32087 GCF_004403545.1 Cryobacterium sp. TmT2-59
CCTCTTGATGTGGTGAATAAACGCCGTGGTAAGCCTTATTTTTCCTGATCAAAAGGGCATTCTCTATTTAACGCGCCGCTAACTCCTCAACTCGACCGGTGGATCGAGGCTTCGCGCTCGCGGCCGAGCAGGCGCGGGTGCACGGGGTCGTCGTGCACGCGTCGCTGTATGAGAAGCCGGCCACGGACGACGCCCCGGACGACCCGCGCGGCTACAACACCGCGATCATGGTGTCGCCCGGCGGGCAGCTGATCGGCCGCACCCGAAAACTGCACATCCCGGTCACCGAGGGCTACTACGAGGACACCTGGTTCCGGCCGGGCCCGGCCGAGGAGGCGTATCCCGTGTACGCGCCGGAGGAGCTGGACGGCGCGCGGATCGGGCTGCCCACCTGCTGGGACGAGTGGTTCCCCGAGGTGTCCCGGCTCTACGGCCTCGCCGGAGCCCAGCTTCTCGTGTACCCCACCGCGATCGGCTCCGAGCCGGGCTTCCCGGCCCTCGACACCCAGCCCATCTGGCAGCAGGTCATCGTCGCCAACGGCATCACCAGCGGGCTGTTCATGGTGGTGCCCAACCGTCACGGCGACGAGGGCGACCTGACCTTCTACGGCTCCTCCTTCATTTCCGACCCCTACGGGCGGGTGCTCGTGCAGGCTCCCCGCGACGAATCCGCGGTGCTCGTCGCCGACCTGGACCTGGCCCAGCGGGAGGAGTGGCTCGCACTGTTCCCCTTTCTCGCCACCCGCCGCCCCGACAGCTATGCGGGGCTCACGGTTCCGGTCGACGCCGGGCATCCGTTCGGGGCGAGCAGCGCCGTGGCGCGCTCATGAGCTGGCGGATGCCGGCGGAGACCGCACCCCAGGACCGCGTGTGGATGGCGTTCCCGGTGGCGGGATACACCCTGGGTGACGGCCCGGAATCAGCCGACGAGGCACGCCGCAGCTGGGCCGCCGTCGCCCACGCGGTGCTCGAATTCGAGCCCGTCACCATGGTCGTCGACCCGTCCGAGCGCGCGTTGGCCGGTCGGTACCTGTCGTCGGAGGTGGAGATCATCGAGGCGCCGCTCGACGACGCCTGGATGCGTGACATCGGCCCGAGCTTCGTTCTGGGCGACGACGGCCGGCTCGGCGCCGTGGACTGGACGTTCAACGGCTGGGGCGCCCAGGACTGGGCGACCTGGGACAACGACGCCGGGATCGGGAGGCGGGTCACGACGGCCGCCGGGGCGACCGCGATCTCCTCGGTGCTCGTGAACGAGGGCGGCGGCATCCACGTCGACGGTGAGGGGACCGTGCTGGCCACCCTCAGCGTTCAACTGGACCCCGGCCGCAACCCCTATGCCGACCGGGCCCGGGTCGAGGCCGAATTCGCCCGCACCATCGGGGCCACCCGCGTGGTCTGGCTGCCCCGCGGGCTGACCCGCGACCAGGAGCGGTACGGCACCCGGGGCCACGTGGATATGGTCGCCGCCATCCCGTCACCGGGCACGGTGCTGGTGCACGCCCAGAACGACCCGGCCCACCCCGACTACGCCGTGACCCGGGAGCTCCGTGCCCTGCTCGCCGCATCGACGGATGCCGCGGGCCGGGCCTTCACCCTCGTCGACCTGCCGGCCCCGGCCGCCCTCACCGACGGCGACGGCTTCGTCGACTACAACTACGTGAACCATCTCGTCGTCAACGGCGGTGTGATCGCCTGCTCGTTCGGGGAGGAGACGGCCGACCGGGCCGCACGGGAGATCCTGGCCTCGGTGTACCCGGGCCGCACGGTCGTCTCCGTCGAAGCGCGGCCGTTGTTCGCCCGTGGCGGCGGCATCCACTGCATCACCCAGCAGCAACCCTCCGCACGCTAGTCTCCCGGCGCTTCGAGCTGCCCGCGGTGCGTCAGGACGGCGTCTGTGAACTGACCGAGTGGCGTAAGGCAGATGTTCAGGGGACTGTGGCAACATTGACAGGTTGGCCACAGCGCTACCGAATCGAGGAAGTTTGAAGTTCATCGTCGGGGAAACCCTCGTCTACCCGCACCACGGTGCGGTCACCCTTACCGAACTCTCCACCATAACCCTGAAAGGCGTCGAGCAACCGGCGATGACGCTCCGCGTTCACTCGTCGCAGCTCACCATTCAGCTGCCGATCGCGAACGCCGCACTCGTTGGAGTCCGCGACGTCATCGACGCTGCCGGGCTGGAAGAGGTGTACAAGGTTCTGCGGGACCCGTTCACCGAAGAAGCCACGAACTGGAGCCGCCGTTTCAAGGCCAACCAGGAAAAGATGGCCAGCGACAGCGTGACCCGCGTCGCCGAGGTCGTCCGCGACCTGTGGCGCCGGGAACAGGACGGCGGCGTATCCGCCGGTGAGAAGCGGATGCTCGCCAAGTCCCGTCAGCTGCTGGAATCCGAGCTGGCACTGGCGCTCGGCACGTCCCCGGAGGACACCGTGGTGGCGTTGAACGAGGTGCTCTCCGGAGCCCTCACCGAGGTCGCCTAGACCTTTCAGGATTCGCCGAACCGTGAGTTAACCCCCTGAACGGTCGTGAAAAGGGGTCGGAGCTCACGGTTCGGCGTGCTTAACGGGGCCTGGTCGGCGGTCGAGGCTTACCCGGCCAGTGCGGCCAGGGCGTCTTGCGCGCGCGTCATCGAGGCGCCGAGCCCCCAGAGGGCAGACAGCCGGTCCAGTTCGGCGGCCTGTTCCCGGCTGCTGACCCGGATGCGCGCATCGAACGGGGTCAGGGGGAGGTCTCGCACCACCTTGACCACCGCCGGGGCGACGCTCAGATAGTCGCCCGCGGCGGCGATCCTGGCGCGCACGGGCGGTGCCATCCCGGACCTCGGTCTGCCGCTGCAGCGACGATGCCGTCAAGGGTCCCGTAGGAGGACAACAGCGTGGCCGCCGTCTTCTCGCCCACGCCGGGCACCCCGGGAAGCCCGTCCGAGGGGTCTTCGCGCAGCGCCGCGAAATCGGCGTACTGCATCGGGGCGACCCCGTACCGGGCCGTGAGCGCGGCATCCGTCAGGACCTCGAGCCGGGCCATGCCGCGACCGGTGTAGATCATCCGCACGTCGCGGGTGTCATCGACCAGCTGGAACAGGTCGCGGTCACCCGTGACGACATCGACGGGAATCCGGGAGTGCGATACCAGTGTGCCGATGACGTCGTCTGCCTCGTGGTGCGGGGAACCGACCACCGGCACGCCGAGTGCGCCCAGTACTTCGCGAATGACCGGTACCTGAGGTATCAGCAGGTCGGGGACTTCCTCGAGCAGAGGACCTCCCCCCGCCGGCTGCACCCCGGCGACCCGGTGGGTCTTGTACGTCGGGATGAGATCAACGCGCCACTGCGGACGCCAGTCGTCGTCCCAGCAGGCCACGATTTCGCTTGGCCGGAACTCGGACGCGAGTCGTGCGATGATGTCGAGCAGACCCCGGACGGCGTTCACCGGTATCCCGTTCGGTGCCCGCACGGTGTCGGGCAGGGCGCGAAACGCCCGAAAGTACAGTGCGGCGGTGTCGAGGAGCATCCCGCGCTCGCGTGGAGCGGTCACGGCGGCATCCTCCCACAGTCGGAACGAAATCGTGCGGCGGCTCAGCTCGGCGACTCTGATCGGCGGCGAATCTGCGCGGATCGGCCGAGGGCAATGCCAGGCTGTACTCGCGTGCGGCAGCTGGAGCGTCGCACTACGGCAGATTTCATCGTGAAAGAAGAAGTGCACTGTGGACATGCGACTCGAACTGGTTCCGTTGCCCCCGACGGACGTGGACGGCATCCGCTACGCCTATTTCAGCGATCCTGACGGCAACCCCAGGGCGCGGCCGCAGCTCGCCCGACGATGAGACCGCGCGTCCGAGCGCTGTCCTGACATCGCCTCGAAGGGGTGTCGGGCCGTGCACACTCCGGCTACCGTTGTGCCCAGCAGTCAGGCGCACCTCGCGGAAACGGAGGATCAGATGAGTACGGATGGTCGTGCACGGGTGATCGTACGAGACGGACCCTGGGGCTTTGCCTTTCTCTTGGCGTATATCGGGGCCGCCATCTACTTCGTCTCTGTCTCGGACGGCTCGTTCTGGGGCGTCATCCTCGGACTGTTGCAGGCGATCGTCTGGCCCGTCTACGTCGTCTACCACGTACTTGTTCTGATCGGGGCCTGACAATTCCCATCTCGGGTGCTCCCTCTACAGCGTGTCGCACGACCAGATCACGTTGATGGCGCCGAGTCTGCAGCGCGCCGAGGACGAGTGCACGATCACGGACGTGTTCGAGGACCTCAAGCGCTGCCTTCGATTGCGGTACGAGACGCGTGATCGTTCCCGCCGGCCCGACCCGGTACTCTGATCGAGATCGAGGCGGGAGCTGCGATCCCTGGTTCCCCATCCCGGCTCGGGTGACCGGGTGACAGCAAACGAAGAAGCCCCAGTCGCAGGACTGGGGCTTCTTCGTTGTCACTTCGACTGCTCAGTCGAGTAGTGGCTGCTGAGTCAGTGGCTCAGGGCCGGTTCCTCGAACTGGTTCATCGTGTTGTTCTTGCCACCGGCCTTCAGCGCGGCCTCGCCGGCGAAGTACTCCTTGTGGTTGTCACCGAGGTCGGATCCAGACATGTTCTGGTGCTTGACCGTTGCGATTCCCTCGCGGATTTCGCGACGCTGCACGCCCTTCACGTAGGCCAGCATGCCCTGGTCGGCGAAGTAGCCCTTGGCCAGATCATCGGTGGAGAGTGCTGCCGTGTGGTACGTCGGCAGGGTGATGAGGTGGTGGAAGATGCCGGCCTCGGCAGAGCCGTCGCGCTGGAACGTGCGGATGCTCTCGTCGGCGATCTGGGCGAGCTCGGTCTCGTCGTAGGCGACGCTCATGAGCTTGGCCCGGTCGTAGGCCGACACGTCCTTGCCCTCGGCGAGGAGGTTGTCGTACGCCTGCTGGCGGAAGTTGAGGGTCCAGTTGAACGACGGGCTGTTGTTGTAGACCAGCTTGGCGTTCGGGATCACCTTACGAACTTCGTTCATCATTCCGGCGATCTGGGCGACGTGCGGCTTCTCGGTCTCGATCCAGAGCAGGTCAGCGCCGTTCTGCAGCGAGGTGATGCTGTCGAGCACGCACCGGGCCTCGCCGGTGCCTTGGCGGAACTGGAACAGGTTGCTGGCCAGACGCTTGGGGCGCAGCAGCTTCCCGTCGCGCTTGATGACGACGTCCCCGTTGCCCAGGTCGGCCTCGGTTATCTCGTCGACGTCGAGGTAGGAGTTGTACTGGTCGCCGAGGTCACCGGGCTGGTACGTCACAGCGAGCTTCTGCGTCAGGCCGGCACCGAGCGAGTCGGTGCGCGAGACGATGATGCCGTTGTCGATGCCCAGCTCGAGGAACGCGTACCGCACGGCGTTGATCTTCGCGATGAAGTCCTCGTGCGGGACGGTGACTTTGCCGTCCTGGTGGCCGCACTGCTTCTCGTCCGAGACCTGGTTCTCGATCTGGATCGCGCAGGCACCGGCCTCGATCATCTTCTTGGCCAGCAGGTACGTCGCCTCGGGGTTGCCGAAGCCGGCGTCGATGTCGGCGATGATCGGCACCACGTGGGTCTCGTAGTTGTCGATCTGGTCCTGAATGGCCGCGATCTTGGCGTCGTCACCGGCGCCGCGGGCCCCATCCAGGGCGGTGAAGAGCAGGTCCAGCTCGCGGGCGTCGGCCTGGCGGAGGAAGGTGTAGAGCTCCTCCACGAGGGCGGGAACGGCCGTCTTCTCGTGCATGGACTGGTCGGGCAGCGGGCCGAACTCGCTCCGCAGGGCGGCTACCATCCAGCCGGAGAGGTACAGGTAGCGCTTGTTCGTGGTCTTCAGGTGCTTCTTGATCGAGATCATCTTCTGCTGGCCGATGAAGCCGTGCCAGACGCCGAGGGACTGCGTGTAGACGGAGGAGTCCGCGTCGTATTCCTCCATGTCTTTGCGCATGATGTCGGCGGTGTACTGGGCGATCTCGAGGCCGGTCTTGAACCGGTTCTGGGCGCGCATCCGCGCAACGGATTCGGGGTTGATGGCATCCCAGCTGCTTCCGAACGCATTCTTGAGGGCTTCGACTGCCTCGGTGTCGTCTTGATAGATGGTCATGTGCATTCCTTCGACGTTGAATTGTGCAGAGCACTGGTCGGCTGTATCGGCGGCCCGATATTGGCTGCTACATGAAGACTGCGGCAATAGCAACAGGTCTTCGTCAAGATTCGGAACAGAACTTTTGCGTTTCTTCTTCGACTGAGAAGAAAAGTGCCGAAAGTCGCCCCATTGGGCAATCTGAGGCCTCTGCCGCGTTTGAGACCCCATCCGAACCGGTGAAGTACTTGAACCTACAAGTAAACCCTGTTAGGTTGAAGCTACAAGTAATTTGCGGGCACGCTCGCATCGATAGACAGGACGCCATCATGACCGTTTCACTTGACGACCGCCTTCTCGCCCCCGAGACCTCGATGGGCGCGGTGACCCTGCGGGTCGCCGACCTCGAGGGGATGTCGAGCTACTACTCACGGGCCTTCGCGATGGAGCCCGTGGCGGAGCGCACCCGGGACCGCGAGGTGCACCGCGTTCTCGGCCGCGGGCTCACGCCGCTCGTGCGCCTGGTCCACACCCCGGATCTGCCCGGTGTCGACCCGCGTCAGGCAGGCCTGTTTCACACCGCCTTCCTCTTCGAGAGCCCCGCCAGTCTCGCCGCGACCGTCTACCGGGCGACGCAGGACCCGCGCAGCCGATTCGTGGGATCGAGTGACCACCTTGTCAGCGAGGCATTCTACTTCACCGACCCCGAGGGCAACGGCGTCGAGCTGTACGTCGACAGGGACCGCGACCAGTGGGTTCGCCACGGCAACGAGATCCGGATGGCCACCGAGTATCTCGACCCCAACGTCTATCTGAAGAGACACCTGACCGAGGAGACGCTGGATGCCGCCGTGTCGCAGGCGGGCACGGTGGGACACGTACACCTGCAGGTGGGGGATCTGCACACCGCCCGCGCCTTCTACGTCGACGCGCTCGGCTTTGAGACGACCCAGACCGAGTACCCCGGGGCGCTCTTCGCGTCGGCGGGCGGCTACCACCACCACATCGCGATGAACGTCTGGAACAGCCGCGGCTCGGGACCGCGCGCGGCCGGCCTCGGACTCGGCGACGTGGCGGTGACCGTTCCGGACACCGCGGATCTGGAGTCCCTCACGGCCCGTCTGCGGGCCCGATCGATCCCGTTCGGCAGCAACGGTCGTTCCGTGACCGTCACCGACCCGTGGGGCACACACGTCACCGTCGCGCTGCCCGACCTGACCACCGACGAGTTGATGGCCCGGTGATCAGTCCGCTGCGTGACGTGCGCTCACCCGGATGGCCCGCCCACGCCACCGCCGAATCCGCCGTCGCTCTCCTGCTGCACGGCTTCGGCTCGAATGAGCGCGACCTGACCGGCCTCATCCCGGCGCTCTGCCTGCGACTGCCGTGGGCGTCCCTGCGCGCGCCGGTCGAACTGGGATCCGGCGGCGCAGCGTGGTTCACGATCACCACGCCGGGAAGCCCCGAGCCTCAACCCGTGGCTGACGCAACGGACGCGATCTGGGCCTGGGTCGACACACATGTGGATGCCCGCACCCGGGTGATCCCCATCGGTTTCTCCCAGGGCGGCCTGATGGCCAGCCAGCTCCTGCGAACACGACCCGAGCGCATACTCGCCACGGTCGTGCTCGGCGGATTCGTGCTGGGGGCAGCACAGCCAGGCGACGGTATCCTCGCAGCGATCCTGCCGCCCGTGTTCTGGGGGCGCGGCGCCCTGGATCGAGTCATCGCGGAACCTGCGATCGCGCGCACGACCGCTTACCTGCCGCGTCACTCGTCCCTCGTGGAACGAGTGTACCCGGGGCTGGCGCACGGCATCGATGGCGCCGAGATCGGCGACGTGCGAGAGTTCCTCACCACCCACGTCGGCGGAGGCGCCGTCAGCCCGCGCGCCCCTGACTGAAGGCCACGAGGCGCGACTGCATCTCACCGTCGGGGGTTGCGACCGGCACCTTCCTATTGTTGCGCAGGGCCCTGGCGACGTTCACAGCGGTGTCCACTGCTGAGCGGTACAGCAGGGAGCCGGAGCTCACACGCCTCACGCCCAACGCCCCAGCTCGGCCACTGTCAGTAAGGGATGTGCGAGAATATTGAGAGGCAGACCGATCCCCGCGGCGATGCTCCGGATGTCCTCCGTGCCGCAATTCCGGGGACGAAGATCCCGTCGGCCCCTGCGCCGGCGTAGGCCCGGGCACGGAGCAGGACTGCATCCACAGAGGCCTGTTCGGCGAACCAAAATTGTCCACCCTCGCATTGATGAACACGTCCGGGCTGTGTCTCTTCGCCACAAGATCCGCGATCTCGACGGGGTCGTCGGAGTAGCCGTCCTCGATGTCCGCCGTGACGTGGACGGGCAGGAGACACATGTGCGCCGCAAGCGCGGATGTTGCCACCATGCGGGCCCGCCCGCCATCGGGCGGGCCCGCCCGCCATCGGGCAGGCCCGCGCTGGCCGCAATGCCAAAGCTGGTGGTGTCGACGGAGGGGACACGGAGGACACCCAGAGCGCGCAAGCTCTTTCCGAATGGATGCCGGAATCTCGAAGAATTTCTTTGCTGGCCGTTGTCCCGCTAGCCTCCCAGGAGTAGTTTCGACCGAAGGTGGGGCGGTGCGCTGGCTCACTCGACGCCAGGCGGGCCGCCTCTTGAGGAAAGGAAGAGTCATGAAACGCATGGCCATTGGGTGCGTCGTCGCACTCGGGCTCGTCTTCGTCGGCGTCAGTTCCGCTCAGGCCGGCGAGACCAGCGGTAACGGGAAACCGGTCCCCGGTGCAGAGAAGGCCAGTTCGGTTTGCGCCTATTCGGGTCGGGACCTGCCCGACGCACAGGAGAACCAGCCGCCCCAGTTCAACGATGACTTCGTCACCGACGGGCGGGTGCAGAGTTACGGGCGGTATGTCAGCCACGGCTTCAAGGACGCCGTACCCAGCCCGGGCGAAGCCTGCCGCGGCAACGTGGAGTTTGCGGAATAACCTGCCGTTCGACGGCGCAACGGCTCCGGATCGGCACCGGAGCAACTCCAGGACCGGGGTGGTTTTCAACCATCTCGGTCCTTCCTCGCTCCAGACTGCGACGAAGAATCGACCCAGCGAGGGCGACCCGGTTCTCCGGGCAGGCCGTTTGGCCACCTGGCGACATCTCGCATCCGGGCATGAAAAAAAGGCCGTGCAACGAATAATCCGATGTCACGACCTATTTCTCAATGAAGCTCGAAGTGCTCCGAACTTCTCTGTGTGCCCGAGGGGGGACTTGAACCCCCACGCCCATAAGGGCACTAGCACCTCAAGCTAGCGCGTCTGCCATTCCGCCACCCGGGCCGGGTGTTTCAGTGGCCGTTCCCGGCCGCCGAATAGACAATCTAGCACGGATTTTCACGCCATCCGGCCGCCGGCACCGTCGCCAGCCGATAGTGCGGCCCGGTAGCGTGAAACCCATGCTTTCCTCCGCTGAAGATGCCCCCGCCGCAGACCGACTGGACCTGACTGCCGAGATCGCTCGCGACCTGATCCGCTTCGACACGACCAACTACGGTGAAGGCCGTTCCAACGGCGAGACGGATGCCGCCGAGTACGTCGCCGCCAACCTCCGCGGCCTCGGTCTCAGCCCCGAGCTTTTCGACCCGGAACCCGGCCGCACGAGCGTCGTCGTGCGGGTCCCCGGCCGCGACCGAAGCCGCGGCGCGCTCGTTGTCCACGGCCACCTGGACGTCGTCCCCGCCGACCCGGACAACTGGTCGGTGGACCCGTTCGCGGGTGTGATCAAGGACGGGCTGCTGTGGGGCCGCGGGGCCGTGGACATGAAGAACATGGACGCCATGATCCTCGCGTCCCTGCAGGACATCCTCGGGGCAGGCAGCGAGCCGGCCCGGGACCTGGTCGTCGCGTTCTTCGCCGACGAGGAAGCCGGGGGAGTGCTGGGCTCACACCACCTCGTCGACACCCGCCCCGAGCTCTTCGCCGGCGCCACCGAGGCCATCAGCGAAGTGGGCGGCTACTCGATCACGCTCGGCGGACGGCGCGCTTACCTGCTGCAGACGGGGGAGAAGGCCCTGATCTGGATCAAGCTGGTCGCCCGGGGTGACGCCGCACACGGATCCCGGCTGATCCACAACAACGCCGTGACCAGGCTTGCCGAGGCCGTTGCCAAGGTGGGCCGTCGCAACTGGCCCATCCGCCTGACCGACACCACCAGCCAGCTGCTGGCCGAGCTGGCCCGGGTTCTGGGGGTCGACCCTCAGCGCGTCGGCCCCGACGAACTGGCCCTGGCCACCGGGACCGCGTCCGGCTTCATCCAGGCGAGCCTGCGCACGACCACCAATCCGACCGTGCTGCAGGCCGGCTACAAGCACAACGTGATCCCTGACCGGGCCGAGGCGCTGATCGACATCCGCACCCTGCCGGGCGACGAAGACGCCGTGCTGGCCGAAGTCGCCGCGCTGGTCGGCCCGGAGATCGAAATCGTGATCATGCACCGCGACATCGGCCTGGAGACCGAGTTCGGCGGGCCGCTCGTCGACGCGGTCGTGGAGACCCTGGGACGGCACGACCCGGGAGCCCCCGTGCTGCCCTACCTGCTCTCGGCCGGCACCGACAACAAGGCCCTCAGCACGCTGGGAATCAAGGGCTACGGATTCGCACCCCTGAAACTGCCCGCGGATCTCGATTTTCCGGCGATGTTCCACGGCGTCGATGAGCGCGTGCCGCTCGACGCGTTAGTGTTTGGCAGGCGGGTTCTGACCGATCTGCTTTCGAACTACTGACCAGCAAAGCGGGCGGCTTGTGAATTTCATCAACGCAATGATCCTTGGACTCGTGCAGGGACTGACCGAGTTTCTCCCGGTCTCGTCGAGTGCGCACATCCGTATCGTCGGGGAGTTCCTGGGCACCGGGGCCGACCCGGGGTCACGGTTCACGGCGATCATCCAGATCGGCACCGAGGCCGCCGTGGTGATCTTCTTCTGGCGCGACATCGTGCGCATCATCGGGCAGTGGGCGAAGTCCCTCGTCGGCAAGGTGCCGCGCATGGATCCCGATGCCCGGATGGGCTGGCTGATCATCTTCGGCTCCCTGCCGATCATCGTTCTCGGGCTGCTGTTCCAGGACCAGATCGAATCATCTCTGCGCAACCTCTGGATCACCGCCACGGTGTTGATCGTCTTCGGCGTCCTGCTGGGTATCGCCGACTTCGTCGGGGCGAAGCGTCGCCGCCTGAAAGACCTCACGGTGCCGCACGGCGTCATCTACGGGTTCGCCCAGGCACTCGCGCTGATCCCCGGGGTCTCCCGTTCCGGCGGCACCATCACCGCGGGCCTGTTCATGGGCTACGAGCGTCGCGCTGCGGCCCGCTACGCCTTCCTGCTGGCGATTCCCGCGGTCCTCGGCAGCGGCTTCTACCAGATGTACAAGTCCATCGCCAAGCCGTGCCTAAAGGGCGCGACCAACTGCACCCCGGAGATATTCGGGCCGTGGGAGACTTTGGTGGCCACGCTGATCGCGTTCGTCGTAGCCCTGTTCGTGATCCGGTTCTTCATGAACTACATCTCCCGACGCAGCTTCCTTCCGTTCGTGATCTACCGCATCGCCCTGGGGTTCCTGCTGATGGGCCTGTTGGCGACGAACACCATCGCGGCGTAGTTAGGCTGGGGGGATGCGCGCCTGGCAACGACCCGAAATCCCCCCACTCCCCGGTCAGTCCGGCGCACCCTGGCTGCACGACACCGCCGCCGACGTGCTGGTCGAGGCACGCCCCACGGATGTCGCGCGCCTCTACGTGTGCGGAATCACCCCCTACGACGCCACCCACCTCGGGCATGCCGCCACCTACCTGGCCTTCGACACCCTGCAGCGGATCTGGCTGGACGGCGGCTACCGGGTGCACTACGCCCAGAACGTCACCGACGTCGACGACCCGCTGCTCGAGCGGGCCGCCGCAACCGGAGTCGACTGGCAAGAGCTCGCGGAATCCCAGGTGGACCTGTTCCGCACCGATATGGAGGCGCTGGGGATACTGCCCCCGAACGACTACGTCGCCGTGACCGAGGTCATCGACGAGATCGCCGATGCGGTCTCCCAGCTCTGGGATTCCGGCGTCGCCTACGCCGTTCCGACTTCCGGCGCGGCTGGCTCAGACATCTACTTCGACATTTCCGCGGCCGAGGGCAAGGCGCCGTGGAAACTCGGCGACGAGAGCAACCTCGCTCGTGGCGATATGCTCGCCCTGTTCGCGGAGCGCGGCGGAGACCCCGACCGCCCGGGCAAGCGGGATGCGCTCGACCCGCTGCTCTGGCGCTCAGCGCGGCCGGACGAGCCGTCCTGGCCGTCCCGGGTCGGGGCCGGCCGGCCCGGCTGGCACATCGAATGCTCGGTGATCGCCCTCAAGGAACTCGGCACGGACTTCACCGTGCAGGGCGGGGGGAGCGACCTGATCTTCCCCCACCACGACATGAGTGCCGGGCACGCGGCAGCCCTGTCGGGTCATCCCCTCGCTGGCGTCTACAGCCACACCGGGATGGTCGCCTACCAGGGCGAGAAAATGAGCAAGTCACTGGGCAACCTGGTGCTCGTGTCGGCGCTGCGCGCGGCCGGCACCGACCCCCGAGCCATCCGCCTGGCCCTGCTGGCAGAGCACTACCGCACCGACTGGGAATGGACCGACCAGCACCTGCTGCGGGCAGAGTCGCGTCTCGCAGCCTGGAGCGTCGCCTTCGGCCCCGGTCACGTGGTCGGCGTCGTGGACACGCAAACGGTCATCGCCCAGCTCAGGCTGACCCTGGGTGCCGATCTGGACACCCCCGGCGCGCTGAGCATCCTGGACGACGCCGTTCTCAGCCCGGTCACCGAACCGGCGCTGCTGGCCGTGGCCATCGACGCCCTGCTCGGCGTGGCGCTCTGACCGCATTGAAGGCCCGCGACCCGCACTGAAGGCCCGGCGACCTTCTGCCTGCGTCTACTGCTGGCGCGGCCCGTCGGGGCCGGAACGACCCTCACGGCCATCCGGGCGGCCGTCGCGCCCGTCGCCGCGCTTACGAAGGTACTTCTCGAATTCCTGCGCGATCGCCTCACCGCTGGCCTCGGGGGAGTCGACCGTGTCTCGGGCCTGTTCGAGCTGCGCGATGTACGCGGCCATCTCGTCGTCTTCCGCGGCGAGGGTGTCGATGCCGCTCTGCCACTCCTCGGCCTCGGTGACGAGGTCACCACGGGGGATCACGACGTCGATGATCTCCTCCAGTTTGTCGATCAGGGCGAGCATCGCCTTGGGGGAGGGCGCGTTGTGCACGTAGTGGGGAACGGATGCCCAAATCGAGAGAGTCGGAATCCCGACCTCCTCCGCAGCGATCGCAAGCACGCTCAGGATGCCGACGGGGCCCTCGTAGGTGCTGCGTTCGATCTGCAGTTCCATCCGCACCTGCGGGTTGTCGCTGGAGACGAAGATGGAGATCGGCCGGGTGTGGGGCACATCCGCCAGCATCGCGCCGAGGAAGACGATGCCTCCGACGTCGGCCGCGAGGGCCGCATCCAGGATCTCCGCGGCGAAGCTCTTCCAACTGCGGGACGGCTCCGTACCGAGGAGCAGGTAAATGTTGCCCGCGTTCGTGCCGCTCACCCGCAGTTCGGCGTCGGCGGCCAGGGGCGCCCCGGCCTCGGCGGGGGTGGTCGGCCCGTAGAGCACGGCGCCCGGCCACTCGAGCTTGCGGCGGCCGTCTTCTCCACCTGCGGAAATCGTGGGCCGGTTGAACTGGTAGTCGAAATAGGTTTCCGGGTCGATCTCCATCAGCGGAGCGACATCGAGCAGGTCTTTCAGGGTGTCCACAGCGCCGGTCGCCGCCTCACCGGCGTCATTCCAGCCTTCGAACGCCACCACCAGGAGTCGCCCGTTGAGGAACCCATTAGCCTCTGTCACTGTCTGAAACCCCGTTCGACTGGTGGTGCCCCGCGCGGCGCACCATCAGTCAAGGATAGGCCGTGCCCCTTACACTTGAACCCCGTGAACCTGATCCGAACGAATTCCGTCCTGCCCGCGGCCGTGCTCTGGGATATGGACGGGACCATCGTCGACTCCGAGCCATACTGGATGCGCGCCGAGACGGAGCTGGTGGAGTCCTTCGGGGGAGTCTGGACCCACGACGACGGGATGCTGCTGGTCGGGGCCGGGCTCTGGGGTTCGGCATCCATCCTGCAGGGACGCGGCGTCGAACTCGACGCCGAGGTGATCGTGCAGACGCTGACCGACCGGGTTCAGGAACTCCTCCAGGAGCTCGGCGCCCCCTGGCGCCCCGGCGCGCTGGAGATGCTGACCGCGCTCAAGGGTGCGGGGATACCGATGGCCCTCGTGACCTCGTCGGTGGAACGGATGGCGCGCCAGGTCGCCGACTTCGTCGGCTTCCCCGCCTTCGATGCCATCGTCGCCGGGGACATGGTTGCCAACAGCAAGCCGCACCCCGAGGCCTATCTGTCCGCTGCCGGGCGGCTGCGCGTCGACGCGGGCCGGTGCATGGCCGTGGAAGACTCCGTGCCGGGCATCGCCGCGGCGGTGGCCTCCGGGGCGGTCGTCCTCGGGGTACCGCACATGGTCACCCTGCCGGAAAGCGCGCACTACGACCTCTGGTCGACCCTGTCCGGCCGTTCCCTCGACGGGTTCACCGACCTGTTCGGCGCCCGCCGCGGCTCCGCCGCACTGCCACTGACTGTGACCGATTCTGAATGAGCCAAGAACAAGGACGTAATCCACGCATGAGCGACAACCAGGTCATCCAGAACAGCGGACCCTTTCGGATCGGTGACCGGGTGCAGCTGACCGGCCCCAAGAACAAACTGAACACGATCACCCTGGAACCGGGGAAGGTGTTCCACACTCACCGCGGCATCCTGGCCCACGACGACATCATCGGCCTCCCAGACGGGTCGGTCGTCACGAACAACGTCGGGGTGGAGCACCTGGCCCTGCGCCCGCTGCTGAACGACTTCGTGATGTCGATGCCGCGCGGCGCGGCGATCATCTACCCCAAGGACGCCGCCCAGATCATCGCCCAGGCGGACATCTTCCCCGGCGCGACGGTGGTCGAAGCCGGCGTCGGTTCCGGGGCGCTGTCGCTGTGGCTGCTGCGCGCCATCGGCCCGGCGGGCCGGCTGGCGTCGTTTGAACGACGCGGCGAGTTCGCGGATGTCGCGCGCGATAACATCGCCACCTTCCTCGGGCACGACCCGTTGAACTGGTCGATCACCCTCGGTGACCTCGCGGACACCCTGCCGGGCACCATGCCCTCTCAGAGTGTGGACCGGGTCGTGCTCGACATGCTCGCCCCATGGGAGTGCCTCGAGGCGGTCTCCGAGGCCCTCAAGCCCGGGGGAGTGCTGCTCTGCTACGTGGCCACCGTGACCCAGCTCTCCCGGGTGGCCGAGGCCATCCGCGGCACCGGGCTCTACACCAACCCGGACTCCAACGAGACGATGGTGCGGGGCTGGCACGTCGAGGGTCTCGCCGTACGCCCGGATCACCGCATGATCGGCCACACCGGTTTTCTGATCACCGCCCGACGCCTCGCGCCGGACACGATTCTGCCCGAACTCAAACGCCGGCCGTCCAAGACCGACTTCTCCGACGCGGACGTGGAGGCCTGGACTCCGGGCGCCCTCGGCGAACGCAGCGTGAGCTCGAAGGTCATGCGCAAACGCGTGCGGATCGCGGAGTCGGGCGCGGCCATCTCCAAGGCCAGGGACTTCAACCCGGGCGAGCCCGCGACCGTGCCCTCTGGCGTGGCCTCGGACGCCGACGAGGCCACCCCCGACGCCGGATAGGATTATATCGGCCTGCCATCGGGCCCCGGCACTTTCCCGCACCATCCAGCACTTATTGCGCCCCAGACTGAAATGAGAACTCGTGCGTAGAGCTTCTGCCCTCATCGCCTCGGCAGGACTGCTGGTCGCGGCCCTCACCGGCTGCAGCACCACCGGTTCGGCCGCGGACTGCGACGCTCCCGTTTCGGCGGGTGCCGCAACGAAGCTCGTCACGGTAGACGGCGACTTCGGCAAGGCCCCCACGGTCGACTTCCCCACGCCGGTGAAGACCACGACCACCCAGGCCAGCGAGGTCATCGACGGCAGCGGGGCGGGCCTCGTTCACGGCCAGCAGGTCACGCTCGAACTCAGCATCTACAACGGAACCACGGGCGCCGTGATCGAAAAGAGCGCGTATGACGGCACCTCGCAGACGAACTATGTTCTGGCCGATGCCCCGCTCAAGGGCCTGACGGACGGCCTCCTCTGCGCCCAGGTGGGATCGAGAATGGTCGTCGTCGTCGCTCCGGAAGACGCTTTCGGGCCGCAGGGCGGCAGCGAACAGTTCGGTGTGGGCAAGGACGATTCCTTGATCTTCGTCGCCGATGTCGTCAAGGCCTACCTGCCGCGCGCCGACGGCGCCAGCCAGCCCGTGGCGAACGGTCTCCCGGCCGTCGTGCTGGCCGAGGACGGCACGCCCGGCATCACCATCCCGTCCGGTGCTCCGCCGGCGAAACTGCAGATCGGTGTCCTCAAGAAGGGGAACGGCGCGGAGGCGGCCGAGGGTGACAACGTCACCGTGCACTACACCGGAGTCGTCTGGGACCAGAAGACCGTCTTCGACTCGAGCTGGGCCAACGGCGCACCGGCCACTCTCGTGGCGGCGGTCGGATCAGCGACGCAGGCCGGGGTCATCCCCGGGTTCGCGAAGGCTCTCATCGGGCAGACGGTCGGCTCCCAGATCGTCGCGGTCATCCCTCCGGACGAGGGGTACGGCGACTCGGCACAGGGCTCGATCCCGGCCGGATCGACGCTGGTCTTCGTCGTCGACATCCTCGGCATCGGCTAAACCCCGCGACGGGGACGGGCCGATAGACTCGCAGCGTGCCGCCCATTCCCGATCAACCCAGCCGTGTTTCGGTCGAAGAACGCCTGTTCAGCCTCGTACTCGCGCTGATCGCGACCGAGATCGGGCTGACGAAGGCCGACATCCTGTCCAATGTCCAGGGCTACCGCCAGCGGTATGCCCCGGGCGGGGACAACGCCAGCCTCGAGCGCCAGTTTGAGCGGGACAAGGACGACATCCGCGAACTGGGCATCCCGCTCGAGACCGTGGAGCCGCCTGACGACCCCGGCAGCAACCACCATCTGCGCTACCGGATCCCCAAAGGCCTCTACGACCTCCCGGCGGACGTGTCCTTCAGCGCCGAAGAGCTGACCCTGCTCAAGCTCGCGTCGACCGTGTGGCGGGAAGGGTCGCTGTCCGCGGAATCGAGGCGAGCCCTGACCAAGCTCCACTCGCTGGGCGTTGACGCGAGCGATCCCGTGCTCGGCTATTCCCCCTCCCTCCGCGTGAGGGAGGCCTCGTTCGAACCGCTCAGCAAAGCCATGGACCGCGGCCACGTGGTCTCCTTCCTCTACCTCAAACCGGGCGAGGAATCGCCGCGCCGACGCCGGGTCGCCCCGCAGGCCGTCGTGCTGCACGACGGTCGCTGGCATCTCTTCGGCCGGGACACGGAGGCCGACGCGACCCGCACGTTCCTGCTGTCGCGCATCGTCGGTCCGGTGGTCACCGTGCCCGGTGAATCCTTCGTGCCGGACGGCGACGGCAAAGGGCAGGAAGCCCTGCGGGAACTCGACGCGCTGTGGCACGCGCAGGTCGCCGAGGTCACGGTGCGTCCCGGCAGCGATGCCGCGGTCCGGCTCTCCAAACGAAGCTCCGGGAACACCGATCCCGCCGCCGTGTCGGCCATCGCGCTGCACTATACGGATCTCAATGTGCTCGCGGACGAATTGGCCGGTTACGGACCCGAGGTGCTCGTGCGTTCTCCGGCGTCGCTCCGGGACGCGGTCCTGACTCGCCTCATCGGTGTGAGGGACGCCCACACCGACCCGTCCAGCACCGACCCGTCCAGCACCGACCCGTCCAGCACCGACCCCGCCGGCACCGACCCGTCCAGCGAGGGAGAACCGAGATGAGCGCCCTCGTCATGCCCGGAGCATCCGACAAGCTGACTTTCCTCCTGTCGCTGGTTCCCTACCTGATGGACCGAGACAGCATCAGTGTCACGGATGTCGCCGATCACTTCGGTGTGGCGCCGCAACTCGTCCGCGACGCGGTGAGTCTGATTGCGGTGTCGGGCGTCCCCGGAGAGAGCCGGCAGTACCAGCACGGCGACCTCTTCGACATCCACTGGGAGGAGTTCGAGACCAACGACACCATCGCCCTCACCCACCTCGTGGCCATCGACGACTCCCCGCGATTCTCGGCCCGCGAGGCCGCCGCTTTGATCGCAGGACTCCAATATCTGTCCTCGCTGCCGGAGAACGCCGACAGCGAGGCGATCGCCTCACTGATGGCGAAGCTCACCCGCAGCGCTTCCGCCGCTCCCACCCAGGTCGCCGTAGCCCGCACCGATTCGGGCACCGCGATCACGATCATCCAGTCCGCGGTCCGCGACGGGGTGCAAGTCGAATTCGATTACCTCAACGCCCGGGGCACGCAGGAGAAGCGGCGGGTCGATCCGTGGCGCGTCGAATCCGTTGACCGTGACTGGTACCTGCGCGGCTGGTGCCACCTGCGCGGCGCCATCCGCACCTTCCGGCTTGACCGGATGAGCGACCTGCAGACCACTACGCTGCCGACCACCCCGCGCCCCGATGATGTCGTCCTTCCGGAGAACCTGTTCGAGGGGTCTGCCTCCGACCTCGACGTCGTGGTCGAACTGCCGATATCGGCCGTGCCCCTGCTGGCCGACTTCTCCCCGCAGAGGGCTGAAACGGATAGCGGCCTCCCCGCCGAGCAGGTGCGCCTGACCGTCAGGGTGGCGCACTATCACGGGCTGAAGCGGCTCGTCTCCGGGCTTGCCGGAGTCGTGACCGTCGTCGGCCCGGCCGAGGCGCGGAAAGCGGTGCGGGACTGGGCCGGTGCGGGCGTACAGGCCTACGACGAGGCGCCTGACTGGGCCACTGGCGACGACAATGCCCCGCCAGTCGGGGGGATCCGCTGATGCCTTGGTGGTCATGGGCCCTGATCTGGAGCGGGCTGATTCTCGGCCTCCTCGGCACACTGGCCTGGTTCGGCTTCAGCCTGTTCAAGAAGCTGATGGCCACGGTGGACGCGCTCAGGGACCTGGGCGGCCAGGTGGCCGCGTTGGGCCGGGACCAGGCCCCGCCGGAGCAGGCTCAATTCCGGCCGGGAATCTTCCAGAACCGTGAGGACCTCCAGCTCGCCGTCGAGCTCCTCCGCGATGAGCGGCAGCACCGCCGACAGGCGCGTCGGGACTCCTTGATCGCCAGAGGTAAACTGTTGCAACATGTTCCCTTGAACCGAAGGACAGACCCTGATGCTTAACAACCTGACCGGATGGCACTTCCTGATCATCCTCGTCATCGTTCTGCTTCTGTTCGGCGCCCCCAAGCTTCCCGGCCTCGCCCGCAGCCTCGGTCAGTCGATGAAGATCTTCAAGAACGAGATCAAGAGCGACAAGGACGAAACCGACCTGGCGCCCCACGCTGACGGTTCCACGAAGGCCGCGGGGCCGTCGGACCCCACGACGAAGTCGTAGTCCGTGGCGGGGCGTACTCCTCGGCGTGAGACCAACGACGGCAAGATGTCGCTCGGGCAGCATCTGCTCGAGTTGCGCAAGCGTCTGTTCTGGGCTGCGGCCGGTATCGCGGTCGGGGCGGTCATCGGCTGGTTCCTGTCCGATTTCGTGTGGGACTCGCTGCGCGAACCGATCTACGCGATCGTTGAGGCGCAAAACCGCAACGCCCAGCTCAACTACCCGGACATCACCTCGGCTTTCGATCTCAAGCTGAAGATCTCCTTCTATGTCGGCCTGATCGTGTCCAGCCCGGTCTGGCTCTACCAGATCTTCGCTTTCCTCACGCCAGGGCTGACCCGCAAGGAGAAGCAGTACACCTTCGGCTTCCTGTTCACCGCTATTCCGCTGTTCCTGGCCGGATGCGCGGCCGGCTGGTACGTGCTGCCGAACGTCGTCGGGCTGATGACCAGTTTCGCGCCGAAGGAAGACGCCGCGCTGATCGTGGCGCAGAACTATTTGGACTTCGTTCTCAAGCTCATGATCGCCATCGGCGTCGCCTTCGTCCTGCCCGTTTTCATCGTGCTGCTCAACCTGGCCGGCGTGATCAGCGCCGCGTCGATCATCAAGTCCTGGCGCGTGGCCATCCTCGTGATCGTCCTGTTCACGGCCATCGCCACTCCCGCCGCGGACGTGGTCTCCATGTTCCTGCTGGCCATCCCGATGGTCGTTCTCTACTTCGCCGCTTACGGCATCGCTTTCCTTCACGACCGCCGCGCCGCTAGGCGCGCCCGTGCCCTCGATCAGGAGCTGGCGCTCTAGGGCGCCCCACTATGACAATTCCGTGCATCCGATGACCTCCCTGCAGTCACCGGCCGAGCGCTACGCCTCCGCCCGGGCCCGCGCTGGCCGTCCGCAATTGGAGCTGTTCCGGTCCGGCCTCCGGTTCGAGCTGGATCCCTTCCAGCTGGCGGCCTGCGCGTCCCTCGAAGACGGGAACAGCGTGCTGGTCGCCGCGCCCACCGGTGCGGGAAAGACCCTGATCGCGGAGTTCGCGATCTACCTGGCGATGCAGAGCCCGGCGAAAAAGGTCTTCTACACGGCGCCGATGAAGGCGCTGAGCAACCAGAAATTCCAGGAACTCGTCGCGGAGTACGGGGCGGATGAGGTGGGCCTTCTCACGGGCGACACGAACGTCAACCCGCAGGCCCGCATCGTCGTCATGACCACCGAAGTGCTGCGCAACATGCTCTACGCGGATTCCGACCTGCTCACCAACCTGGCCTTCGTCGTCCTGGACGAGGTTCACTTCCTGGCGGATCGTTTCCGCGGAGCAGTGTGGGAGGAAGTCATCATCCACCTGCCGCAGCAGGTGCGGATGGTGTCCTTGAGCGCCACGGTCTCCAACGCCGAGGAGTTCGGTGACTGGCTGCAGGCGGTGCGGGGCGAGACGGATGTGATCGTGTCCGAGGAGCGGCCGGTCCCGCTCGAGCAGCACGTGCTGGTCAAGAGCAAGATGCTCGACCTGTTCGACGCCGCCGGGCTGGCCGGCACCCACCGGGTGAACCCGGAGCTGGTCCGCCTGTCCCAGTCCGGCGGGCGCGGCGCCGCGCTCCGGTCCCCGAACGGCCGCCGGGGTGGTGACCGGGCCGGCGACCGGGGAAGGGGGCCCCAGCATCAGCGGGGCGGATTCGAGGCCGGCCGGATGGATCGCTCCGAGATCGTGCGCCTGCTCGAGGGCAAGCACCTGCTTCCGGCGATCTTCTTTATTTTCAGCCGGGTCGGCTGCGACCAGGCCGTGCGCCAGGTTCTGCGCGCCGGGGTCCGGCTCACCGACGCGCAGGAGCGTGAGGAGATCCGCCAGATCGTCGATGAACGCTGCCGCACCTTGCTCGACGAGGACCTGGGCGTCCTGGGCTACTTCGAATGGCTCGACGGCCTGGAGCGCGGCGTCGCCGCGCACCACGCCGGGCTGCTGCCGGCGTTCAAGGAGGTGGTCGAGGAGCTCTTCCAGAAGAAGCTGGTGAAGGCGGTCTTCGCAACGGAGACGCTCGCCCTGGGCATCAACATGCCCGCACGCACGGTCGTGCTCGACAAGCTGGAGAAGTTCAACGGCGAAGCCAGGGTCCCGATCACGCCGGGGGAGTACACGCAACTCACCGGGCGGGCGGGCCGCCGCGGCATCGACGTCGAAGGACACTCGGTGATTCAGTGGGCGCAGGGCCTCGACCCGCAGACCGTGGCATCCCTCGCGTCTCGGCGCACCTACCCGCTCAACTCCAGTTTCAAGCCCACCTACAACATGGCGGTCAACCTGATCGAGCAGTTCGGCCGGGAACACACCCGCGACGTGCTCGAATCCTCGTTCGCCCAGTTCCAGGCCGACCGCGCCGTCGTCGACCTGGCCCGCAAGGTGCGCCAACAGGAGCAGTCCCTGGCCGGGTTCGCGACGGCCATGGAGTGCCATCTGGGTGACTTCACCGCCTACTCGGCCATCCGGCGCCGGCTGACCAAGGTGGAGCGGGAAACCGCGGCCGGGGAGACCGGTGCCCGGGCCGCGCGGGAACGTCGCCAGCACGAGCTGGCCGGCCTGCGCAAGCGGATGCGCGCCCACCCGTGCCACAATTGCCCGGAGCGCGAGCAGCACGCGCGGTGGGCCCAGCGGTGGTGGAAGCTCAGACGCGACACGGATGCGCTCACCCATCAGATCACGACCCGCACCGGCGCCGTCGCCCGCATCTTCGACCGGGTGACCGATGTGCTCCTCGGGTACGGTTACCTCGTAGAAGTCCCCACCGGGGTCGGCCTCAGCCCGAGCGGGCTCATCCTGCGGCGCATCTACGCGGACCGGGACCTGCTGGTCGCCGAATCGCTGCGCCGTGGACTCTGGTCCGGCCTGGACCCGGCCGGTCTGGCCGCGATGGCGTGCGCGCTCGTCTTCGAGCCCCGCCGCGACGAAGGCCTGATCGACGAACGGTACCTGCCGAAGGGGCCCTTCCGGGAGGCCCTCCACGATACGCAGGACCTCTGGAGCCGGCTCGACGACCTCGAACGTGAGAACAAGCTCCCCGGGAGCAACCCACTGGCAGTGGGACTGAGTCTCGCCATCTGGAAGTGGGCGCGGGGAGGCTCCCTCGTCGACGTGCTCGACGAGGCGGAAATGGCCGCCGGGGATTTCGTGCGGTGGACGAAGCAGACGATCGATCTACTAGACCAGCTCTCCGTCGTCGCCGACGACCCGGTCGGCCGCACCGCCCGGCAGGCCATGGACGCGATCCGGCGCGGCATCGTCGCCTATTCCTCCGTCGTTTAGGCTGGTCAGGTGATCCAGGGGACCGAACGGCGGCTGGCCCTGCCGCTGCAGGCATCCATTCCGCTCGCTGCCGCCGCCGGCGCGATTCTCGACGCGGGCTTCCCGGACCGGTCGTGGTGGATTCTGGCGCCCGTCGGGGTGACCCTCATGTTCGTGGCCCTGCTCGGCCGGGGTCCCTGGGCCGGGCTCCTGGTCGGCATGGTCGCGGGATCGTCGTTCTGGATGATCCACATCAGCTGGCTCACGCTCTACCTCGGACCGGTGCCGTGGCTGGCCCTGGCCGGTCTCGAATCGATCTTCTTCGGGCTCAGCCTGGCGATGATCGGCATCGTCCTCCGGGTCGGCCCGCGGGTCTGGCCCGGGGTCGCCGGCCGCCTCTTCGTCGTTCCCGTGGTCGTGGCCGGCCTGTGGACGGCGCGGGAGGCGATCTCGGCGGTCTGGCCGTATGGCGGGTTCGCGTGGGGACGGGTGGCCCTGTCCCAGTCAGAGAGCCCCTTCAATGGGCTCGTCGCCTGGGTGGGCATGTCAGGTCTGAGCTTCCTCCTGGTCTGGCTCAGCGCCCTGGTGGTCCAGCTCCTGCGGGAGGTCGACGTCGATGCCCCTGTGCGTGCGGGCATCGCGGTCGGCGCCATCGCCGTGCTCCTGGTGATCCCGGCGTTTCCCGTCATCCAATCCGGTACCACCCGTCTCGCTGCGGTGCAGGGCGCCTCCGACGCCGGGCTCTTCGCGCAGTACTCCCCGGGCCAGATCCTGGCCGATCACACCTCGGCGACCCTGCCGCTGATCGGCCAGAAGGTCGACTTCGTGGTCTGGCCAGAGAACGGCAGCGACATCGATCCGCTCCGATCGCCGGTTGCGGCGCGTGTCCTGGACTATCTCAGCCGGGAAATGGGGGTGCCGATCATCACCGGCACCATCACCGCTCGAGGGGACCGGTTCTACAACAGCTCGCTGCTCTGGAAAAACGGTGAGGGTGCCGTGGACATCTACGACAAGGTGCACCCCGTTCCGTTCGCCGAGTACATGCCCGACCGGGCATTCTGGCGACCGTTCGCCCCGGAGCTGATCGACCTGATCTCCCGCGACTACGCCATCGGCACCCGGGACAACGTCTTCGACATCAATGGGATCATCGCCGGCATCGCAATCTGCTTCGATATCGCCGACGATCAGCTCGTGCACGAGATGATCGACGACAAAGCCCAGATCATCCTGGCGCAGACCAACAATGCCGATTTCGGACACACCGACGAGAGCGTCCAGCAGCTGGCCATCGCCCGTCTCCGCGCCATCGAGGCCGGCCGCACCGTCGTCAACATCTCGACCGTCGGCACCAGCGCGATCATCGGCCCCGACGGACGCACGATCGACAGGCTGCCGACCTGGACCCCGGGCGCGATGGTGCAGGAAGTCCCGCTCAGCACCGTGGTGACCCCGGCCATGGCCGCGGGACGGGGCGTCGAGTGGCTCGTCGCCGGACTCGGCCTGGCCGGATTGGCCCTGTGTATTCTGCACGCGCATCCCGTGAACGCCCGACGTGGCGTCCGGCCGCCGGTTAACGCACTACGCACCCGACGGAATCGGGTGCGTAGCAGGTGAGATGAGAAGAAGAGGGATGCGGTCAGGCACCGATTTTCTGCTGGCCGCGGCGTTGCCGCAGGAACGTCAGGCGCTCTTCGAGCAGTTCCTCGAGTTCGGCCCGAGTGCGGCGCTCCAGGAGCATGTCCCAGTGCGTGCGGGGGACCTTCTCGTCGGAGTGGTCGACGATCACCGGCTTGGAATCAACCAGCCGGGTAGCGGTCTGTGAACAGAAGCGGCATTCCCACTCGTCGGGGGCTTCCGCCTCTGCCGAGAAGATCATGACTGTCTCCCGTGCGCATGTCGCACACAGATACGTGTGACTAACTCGTGGTGAAAAGGTGACACCCTCTTCGCTCTGAAGGCTTTGTGCGCCTAACCTCATGCCACGCAAACTGCGGTCCGCCATCGTGTGGTCTCCTCTCGCGATGCAACTACTAGTTCTAAACCATGAAGCTGGACGTTATCTTTCCGTTACGGAATTTCTCGGTGACAACTCTCAGGTTCGGTCCGCGATCACGGCTGCGGCGAGGTCGCACCGGTCGGTGACGAGGCCTTCGATTCCCAGGTCCAGCAGCCGGCTCATGTCGGCGGGGTCGTTGACGGTCCACACGTGCACCTCCACGCCGGCGGCGTGCACGGCGCGGATGAAGCGGGGGGTCAGAATCCGCAGGAAGCGCACCGTTTCCGGGACCTGCACGGCGGTGAACCCGTGCAGGGAACGCCGCAGCGACGCACCGAGTCCGAGTTCGGCCGCCGCGAACGCACTCGCGACGATGGATGCCGACGGCGAGGTCGCGACCCCGGGGAGGAGCGCCGCCGTGCGGCGCCGCCGGTCCTCGGAGAAGGACGTGATCAGCACCCGGCCCGTCGCGTTCGCGTCCCGCACCGCGAAAGCGGTCGCCTCGATCGCGGCCTCCGATTTCACGTCGATGTTGAACCGGGCGTCCGGGAAGGCGTCCAGCCCCTCACCCAGGGAGGAGAACGACTGGCCGTGCCCCCGGTTGATCCGGTGGAGCTCGGCCATGGTGAGGCTGTCGACCCGGATTCTCGTGCCCGGGATCACGAAGTCGGCGTCGTGGCTGATCACGGCGATGCCGTCGTCGGTGGCGCGAACATCCGTCTCGATGTGGGTAGCGCCGGCCGCCAGCGCATGAGCGAAGGCCAGCAGCGTGTTCTCGGGCGCATCGAGAGCCAGGCCGCGGTGGGCGAACACGCGGGGGGAGGCGCCGTCCAGGAAACGCGACGTGGCGCCAGGGGTCATGCCGGTTGCCTACACTTCGGGGGTGCTGGGGGCGGAAGCGGCACCCGCCGGGCCGGCGGGGGAGCCGGGGGCCGGGTTCTGTCCGAAGGCACGGCCGATGCCCTTCATGGCTTCCGTGAGCTCGCTGGGAACGATCCAGAGCTTGTTCGCGCTGCCTTCGGCCAGCTTGGGAAGGGTCAGCAGGTACTGGTAGGCCAGGAGCTTCGGATCGGGGTCACCGTCGTGGATCGCCTTAAAGACCGTGGTGATGGCCTCGGCCTCGCCCTGCGCGCGCAGGACCGCGGCCTTCGCGTCACCTTCGGCCGAGAGAATGGCGGCCTGACGGGCACCCTCCGCGGTCAGGATCGCGGACTGCTTGGTTCCCTCCGCGGTGAGGATGACCGCACGGCGGTCGCGCTCGGCCCGCATCTGCTTCTCCATCGAATCCTGGATGGACAGGGGCGGGTCGATGGCTTTCAGTTCCACCCGTCCGACCCGGATGCCCCATTTGCCGGTCGCCTCATCGAGCACGATGCGCAGCTGCCCGTTGATGTTGTCCCGGCTGGTCAGAGCCTCTTCGAGGTTGAGCCCGCCGACCACGTTGCGCAGCGTCGTCGTGGTGAGCTGCTCGACCGCGCCGAGGTAGTTGGCGATCTCATAGGTCGCCGCCCGGGCATCCGTCACCTGGAAATAGACGACCGTGTCAATGGAGACCACCAGATTGTCCTCGGTGATCACCGGCTGGGGTGGGAACGACACGACCTGCTCGCGCATGTCGATCAGGGGCCGGAGGCGGTCGACGAACGGGATCAGGATGTTCAGTCCCGGCATCAGCGTCTTGTGGTACCGCCCGAGCCGTTCCACGACGCCGGCGCTGGCCTGCGGGATGATCCGGATGGATTTGATCAGCGTGACGATGACGAAGATGACCAGCACCGCGATGGCGATGCCGATCACGACCTGCACGATGAGGGGGACCAGACCGCTCATGACGGCTTCCTTTCCGCGGGGATGACCACTGCGGTCGCCCCGTCGATTGCAGTGACGAGAACTCGTTCGCCCGGTTCGACGACCTGTCGGTCGAGACCGGGGGAGAGCCGCGACGTCCACGTCTCGCCGTTGGCGAGTCGCACCTGGCCGCCGGACGTCCCCACGGTGCTGACGACGCGCCCGTCCATGCCCAGTAAGGCGTCGACGTTGGTTCGGGCCGGGTCTCCGCCACGCCTGAGCACGCGCAACAACGGCGGTCTGATGCCGAACAGGAGTGCCATGGACACCACGGCGGCGATGATCAGCTGCAGCCACCACGGGGCCCAGATCAGGGCGGAGGCGAGGCCGCCGACGCTGCCGGCGGCGATCATCAGGAACGTCAGGTCGAGGGTGACCATTTCCATCGTCACGAACAGCAGGATGAGTACCAGCCACACGATCCACGCGAACTCCGACGCAAAGGCGTCCATGGCGTCCCCTCCAGGTTGTTCTCCACTTCGAAACTAGCAGGTGGCTGAACCGGGGGAGGGAGGCTTCTTGGTAAGGTCTTCTGCTAGGCCCAGTTCGTTATTCTTAGGAGTTCTCGTGACCAATCCACTTGCAGCAGGTTCGCTCAACGGCAAGCGCGTTCTCGTCACCGGGTCCTCTCGCGGCGTGGGTGCGGCGACAGTCGGGTACTTCGCCGACGCGGGAGCCGGCGTCGTGATCAATTTCCGCAACAAGGAGGCGCGCGCCATCAAGGTGGCCGACGCGATCCGCGCGGCGGGCGGCACGGCGATCACGGTCGGCGCCGATCTGACGGATGCCGATTCGGTCTCGGCCATGTTCGAGGCCATCAAGACGGAGTTCGGGGGACTGGACATCCTGGTGATGAATGCCTCCGGCGGTATGGAGAGCGGCATGGAAGCCGATTACGCCATGAAGTTGAACCGGGACGCCCAGGCGAACCTCCTGGCGACGGCCCGTCCGCTGCTGGCTCCGGGCGCTCGAGTCGTCTTCGTCACGAGCCACCAGGCGCACTTCGTCGCGACGACGGAAACGATGCCGGAGTACGAGCCGGTGGCCCGCAGCAAGCGCGCCGGCGAGGACGCCCTTCGCGCCCAGATCCCGGAACTGGCCGAGGCCGGAATCGGTTTCGTCGTCGTCTCCGGTGACATCATCGAGGGCACTGTGACTGCCGTGCTGCTCGAGCGCGCCAGCCCGGGCACGATGGACGCCCGCAAGGACGCCGCCGGCCGGTTGTACAACGTCAACGAATTCGCGGCCGAGGTGGCCCTCGCCGCCGTCGAGCCGGTCCCGGAGAACAACACCCGTTACGTCGGGGACATCGCCGACTACGTCGGGGAAGCCGCCGCCCAGGCCGTCATCGGGTCAGACGGTATCTGACGTCGCCCTTCGGCCACTGCCCCGGCCGAACATGAACGCCTGAACAATCTGAAAAAAACCTGATAGAACCAGGAATATTCCGCCGACGATGACCAGGAAACTGATCGACTCGACGGGCGCGAACAACACGACCGTTCCGGCGATGATGGCGATGGCACCGAAGATCGTGCCGATCCAACGGCTGGAGTCGGGCGCCGTCTCGACCAGGCCCGCGACGCCCTCCACGATCCAGGAGATGCCGATGAGCATGCCCAGGATGACCAGGGAATTCAGCGGATTCTTGATGGCGACGATTCCTCCGACTCCGAGCAGGACACCGAGCAGAATGTTCAGTACCCGGCTCCCGCCGGAGGCGCCCTTGGTGAAGAGCCCCCTGGTTATATGGACGATCCCGCTGATGAGGAAATAGAGTCCGAAGAGAACGCCGAGGATGGCCACCGTCGCGTCGGGCCAGACGAGGACAATAACGCCGAGCGCCAGGGCGATCAGGCCGCTCACGCCGAGCGCGACCCGGACACCCGTGGTCTCGGATTTGCTCAGAGTCCTCGCATCCATCGACAGATCAAAAACCGTTCTGGTGTTTGTTGTGGTGTTGGACATGTCACTCACCCCTCGAATCTTGTGAGGCTGTGGCACCCGGTCCGGGCGTCACCACGGGCGAAACGATGCAGCACAAAGCCGGTGCAGCACGGCGCCTGTGCAGCACAGATTAGTCGCGCCGATGCACGGCGTCCAGACCCTCGGAACCCTCGCGGAATATGACCGATAATGCACATTATGTCAAGTTGTATTGCATCTATTGCATCTATTGCAGGATTTGCAGAATAGGACTCCCCTGGTATTTGTCCGGCGGAGTGCCGGCGTCGTCAGGAACTTCCGCTGTTTCTCTAGGATGCGGGGCGCTATATCTGCACTGGGCAAGGTCTGAGCGCTCTGAGTCAACGTGGGGAATTTTGAGGCGCATATCCTCTCGGGATCCCCGTATTTCCGCGGTTTGACCTGGCGTGTTTTGCATGTTTTGCATTTGAAGAGCATAATTCGCAGACAGGTTGAGGGTACTTATGAGCGTTGCATCGGGCCGAGTTACCCATCTGCCTCTGCGCCCGGAGGCGAGCAGCCCGGATGCCGTTTTCACCGACATGGTCGACAGCTGGCGCCGCCAACAGCTCTCCCGCAATTTCCGGCACGAGACCATTTCTGGACGTGAACGGACGATCCGTCAGTTCGCGGACTTCACCGGGCACTTCCCGTGGGAATGGACGTTCGCGGATGTCGAGGACTACTTCGCGTACACCCGCTCGGTATCAAATCTGTCCCAGGCCACCGTCCGGGCGTATCAAACAAACCTCAAACTGTTTTGCGACTTCCTGACCGATCCGGCCTACGACTGGAGCGAGGTCTGCGGGCGTTCGTTTGGCCGGCCGGTCACTCAGATCATCACTGAGTTCAACCGCGCCACCCACACTCAACAGAATGAACAGCAGGCGACGAAACGACCGTTCTCGCGTCGTGAGCTGCAGGACTTCTTCGATCTGGCCGACGTCGAGGTCGAGCGTGTCATCAATTCGGGTCGCAAGGGCGCCATCGCCGCCTACCGCGATGCCATCGCGTTCAAGACCGCCTACGCCTGGGGACTTCGCGCCAATGAGGTGACCCACCTGCAGCTGGTCGATTTCTCCCGCAACCCGCACTCGCCCCAGTTCGGCGACTTCGGTGTCCTCCACGTCCGTTACGGGAAGGCCCAGAAGGGGTCTGCGCCCAAGCGCCGCTCCGTTCTGACCGTGTTCGAGTGGTCGCCTGAGGCCGTTCACCGGTGGATCCGCACTGGACTGCCTCACCTTGCCGCTCAACCGACCGACCTGTTCCCCACCAGCCAGGGCCTTGTCGTGCCGAAGTCGAATCTGCGTCGACGCTTCCGCGCCTACGTCAACGAGCTGGGCTTCCCGGCTGGCCTGGACATGCATTCCCTTCGCCGGTCCTACGTCACCCACCTGTTCGAGTTCCACGGCTTCGAGCACACGTTCGTCCAACAACAAGTTGGCCACCTCCATGCGTCGACCACATCCATCTACACGGCAGTCTCCAGCGACTACCAAACCCGGGCGTTAAACCGCGTCCTCGAGCGCACGATCAACGCGACCACCAGCAGCACCCCGTGGGAGGAAAAACCATGAAACGAGAAATCGAGTACCGCTGGCGCGCCCGCGAGCTCATGGCGCGCCACGGCATGAAGAACAGCCGAGAACTCGTTGCCCCGCTCCGAGAACGCGGCATCACGCTCTCGGAGTCGCAGATCTATCGACTCGTCGCCCAGGATCCCGAACGGATCTCCTTCAAAGTCCTGACCGCTCTCTGCGACATCTTCAACGTTGAAGCGAACGAGCTCGTCACCTTCACCGCAGCGAACGCCAAGAGCCAACGTCAAGAACGAGCGATCGCCTCCGGTGAGAATATCGTCAACTTCGCCGACGCATACAAACCCGTCCGCGCCCGAATCCTCGACGATGAGGACTGAGCACCGGCCCCGCGGACGACCCCGAACCCCAGGCACCCTGCTCTGCGACCGCTGCGGCCGCCAGGTGCCAAAGATTCGAGTGCATTGGCCAGACGGCGCCATTTGCGGGATCTGTTTCACCACAGCGACACACACCCGCGGCCCTTGCGCCACCTGCGGCGACACACGCCTACTGCCTGGCAAAGACGCGGACAGCGCCAATACCTGCCGTGACTGAGCGGGCATCACCACACTCCTGCACTGCGACAACTGCGGCGATGAAGCCGAACGATTTCGCAACGGCAACTGCATTCGCTGCGTCCTCCGCGCCGACCTCACCGCAACCCTCCAACCGAACACTCCCCCGGACCTCCGGCTCAAACGCCTGGTCGCTGTCTTCGCCGACGCCGAGCGCCCCGAGAGCATCTATGCCTGAAAACGCGGCATCAGCGCCAGTGCGCTTCTCACCCGACTGGGCACCAGGGAACTGGCCATCAGCCACGAGGCCTTCGACGCGCTGCCCGCGTCAAACGCCGTCGAGCACCTTCGCGAAACTCTCACCCATCACGGCATGCTGCCTCCCCGGGACCGCCAACTGGCGGCGTTCGAACGCTGGCTCGAGGAGAGAATCGTGTCTCTTGCCGACCATCGCGAGATCCAAGCACCGATCGAACGCTTCGGCCGCTGGTATCACTTGAAACGACTCCGGGCGAGGTCGCTGCCCGGCAAGAACATGAACTTCGCCGTCCGGTCAGCGAAGCAGGAAATCACCGAGTCGGGACGATTCCTCGCCTGGCTCCTATCCGAGCACGACGCCACCCACACCGACATCCGTCAGTCGCACCTCGACGACTACCTCGCCTCCGGACCATCCACTCGCCATGCCATCAACACCTTCATCGCGTGGCTCGTCACATCACGCGATATCGCGAAAGTCCGGGTCCCCCGTCGTGAGGCACGATCGACCCCGATCTTGACGCAGGCAGCCAGAATCGACCACATCCGCGTCTGCCTCACCGCCGGAGAAATGCCCGCCGCAGACCGCGTCGCCGCACTCATCCTGCTGCTCTACGCACACCCTGTCGGAAAGATCACAGCCCTGAAAACCAGCGCACTCGAAGCCCGACCCGATGGCCTCTACCTGCGCCTGGGATCGGTGCCCGCCCTACTGCCCGCGCAAGTCGCGGCAACCTTCTGGGACTACGTCCACAACCGCCCCAACCAGCAAACTGTCAACACCGACAGCCCTTGGCTCTTTCCCTGCAACCTGCCTGGCCAACACACCCATCCAGAAACCATGCTGAACCGACTTCGCAACTGGGGCATCGACCTCAACGGCGTCAGAAACACCGCCCTGCGCGACCTCGCCAGAGAACTCTGAGCTGCTGCGGGGATTTCGGACAGCGGAATTAGTGGATTCTTCTACGCTGCCAGGGCTGACTGTTGATAACCATAGTGGACTTCGTTAGGACGCCGGTAACCGA
>NZ_SOGM01000085.1:0-33766 GCF_004403545.1 Cryobacterium sp. TmT2-59
CCCGCCCCCCGCGCTGCGCCGCTGCGCCGGTGGCGCGCCACGCGCGCAGCGGCGCAGCTTCCGCGCAACAGCCGCGCGCCATCCCGGGCCATCGCGCATCCCGCGCAACTCCCCCGAGACCGCACGACACTCCACGACACTCCCCCGCGACAGCACGACACTCCCCCGCGATCCCGGCTGCCCACGCCATCCGCGAGCTCGAGTGTGCCCGTTCCGGTCGAGCGCGCCCGTTCCGCCGGCCACTCTCGACCGGAACGGGCACTCTCGGGGCCACGAGTCCCGCGCCGCGGAGGCGCGCCGTGGACGTAGCGGGAGCGACGGCATCCGCTAACCTGACGGGGTGAAGATTCTGGTCCTCGGTTCCGGTGCCCGCGAGCACGCCATCATCACCGCGCTGCTCCGCGAGGAGCCCCGCCATGACATCGTGGCCGCGCCCGGCAACGCCGGGATCGCCCGGGATGTGCCGGTGGTGCCGCTCGACCCGGCCGACCCCGAGCAGGTCACCAACTACGCGAACCTGAACGGCATCGAGCTGGTCGTGGTCGGGCCGGAGGCCCCCCTGGTCGCCGGTGTCGCCGATGCGCTGCGCACCCGCGGAATCCCCGTCTTCGGGCCCGGCCAGGCCGCGGCCGCCCTCGAAGGCAGCAAGACCTTCGCCAAGCGCATCATGGACACCGCCGGCGTACCCACCGGACGCGCCGAGCGTGCCGGCTCGCTCGCCGAGGCCACCTCCGCACTGGACGAATTCGGCGCCCCCTACGTAGTCAAGGCCGACGGACTCGCCGCCGGCAAAGGCGTGCTCGTCACCTCAGACCGCGACGCCGCGCTCGCCCACGCCACCTTCTGGCTGCAGCACGGCAGCGTGCTGATCGAGGAATTCCTCGACGGGCAGGAGGTCTCCCTTTTCCTGCTCAGCGACGGCCACACTGTGCTGCCGCTATCCCCCGCCCAGGACTACAAGCGCCTCGGCGACGGCGACCTCGGCCCCAACACCGGCGGCATGGGCGCCTACTCGCCGCTGCCCTGGCTCGACGCCGAATTCGGCAGCGAACAGGCCTTCATCGACGAGGTCATCGAGACGATCGCTCTCCCCACCGTGCGCCAGCTGGCCGCCGAAGCCACCCCCTTCATCGGGCTGCTCTACTGCGGGCTCATTCTGACCGTCGACGGCATCCGGGTGATCGAATTCAACGCCCGGTTCGGCGACCCGGAAACCCAGGTCGTGCTGCCCCGCCTGGTCACGCCGCTGTCCGGCCTGCTGCTCGCTGCATCCACCGGGGGGCTCGGCGGCCTGGCCCGCCCGGTCTTCTCGGCCAACGCCTGCGTCACGGTCGTGCTCGCCAGCGAGAACTACCCGGATGCGCCCGTCACCGGGCGTCCGCTGGGCGGGCTCGGCGCGGTATCCGGCGTGTCCGGCGTCACGGTCGCGCACGCGGCGACCGCCGTGATCGACGGCGCCCTCGTCTCCACCGGCGGGCGGGTGCTCAGCGTCGTCGCGGTCGGCGACGGCTTCACGGATGCCCGCGCCCGCGCCTACGAGGCTCTCGCCCTGATCACCCTCGAGGGAGCCCAGTACCGCACCGACATCGCCGCGCGCGTCGCCGACTGAGCACTGGACCGCGCACTCGGCAGAGTCGCCCGCCTTCCCTGTCCGCGATGTGCATAACTCCGGCAATTTCGCGCTCCGTCTCGACGGATTCCCGGAATCGCGCGGCGGGCCAAGCGCCGGGCAGCGAATTGCAGTAGTTATGCAGCCCCCGGCGGAGAGGCTCGCCACCCCGGGCGCCGACTCGGTTGTGGCCAACTCAGGACGCTCGGCGAGAACCGGCCCGAACCGCCCGGAAACACGCGGGCGAATGACGCCGGCAGCGCGATTCTCCTGAGTAAGCCCCCCGGGCGAGCGGCACCAGCCCGTCCGACGAGCCGATCGTTCGCGCCAACGAGCGCTGGTGCGCGAGAATGTAGCCGTGACCGCACACGACCAGCCCACCGCATCCGTCCCGCTCGACCTTCCGGGCTGGCGCCACGCCTACTCGGGCAAGGTGCGCGACCTCTACGTTCCCCAGGACCAGGACCAGGACCAGGACCAAAACACGGATGCCGCCGCCGACCTCGCCACCGCCGCGCGCGTGCTCGTGGTCGCCAGCGACCGCGTCAGCGCTTTCGACCACGTGCTGGAACCCGGCATCCCCGGCAAGGGCGAACTGCTCACCACCCTCAGCCTGTGGTGGTTCGACCAGCTCGCGGGCATCCCCAACCACCTCCTGCCGGACCACACCGTCAACGGCGCGGTCACCAGCCTGATCCCGGCGGCCGTCGCCGGGCGCGCCATGCTCTGCAAGACGCTGGACATGTTCCCGATCGAATGCGTCGTGCGCGGGTACCTGACCGGATCGGGCTGGAAGGAATACCAGACCGCCCGGACGGTGTGCGGCATCCCGCTGCCCGCCGGCCTGCAGAACGGCGACCGCCTGCCGGAGCCCATCTACACTCCCGCCTGGAAGGCCCCGATGGGCGAGCACGACGAGAACATCTCGTTCGAACGCACGGTGGAGCTGGTCGGGGCATCCGTCGCCGCCGAGCTGCGTCGCCTGTCGCTGGAGATCTTCGGCCGCGCCTCCGGCATCGCCGAGAAGGCCGGCGTGATTCTCGCCGACACCAAGTTCGAGTTCGGCGCCGACCGCGTCACCGGCGTCATCACGCTTGCCGACGAGGTGCTCACCAGCGACTCGAGCCGCTACTGGGACGCCTCCCTCTGGCAGTCGGGCACGACGCCCGAGCAACGGATGGCCAGCTTCGACAAGCAGATCGTTCGCGACTGGCTCGCCGCCCACTGGGACCAGACGGGCACTCCGCCGGAGCTCCCGGCCGAGATCATCGAGCAGACCGCGGCCCGCTACCTCGAGCTGCTCGAACGCCTGACGCACGCCGCCTCCGCGGCGTAATCCCGCGCCGGACGCAGCCCGGCGGAGGCCTCCTCGACGACGCGGCGCGTCACAGTTTCGCGGCTCCGGGCCGCAAAATGATACGCTCCGCGCATGCGTATCAAGATGTGCAGTGTCCACGTGAACGACCCCGCCGCTGCGTTCGACTTCTACACGTCCGTGCTCGGATTCCAGGAATTGCTGACGATGCCGGAGCACCAGCTCTATGTCGTGAAGTCCCCGGAAGATCCCGACGGCGTCGGCCTCCTCCTCGAGCCCAGCGACAACAGGGTGTCCCAGAAGTACGCGCAGGGCATCCGCAGCCTCGGCCTGCCGGCCATCGTGTTCGGCTCCCCCGATGTGCGCGCCGAGTACGAGCGACTCCGCGCCCTCGGCGTGCATTTCATCGGCGAACCGAGCACGGATGCCTCCGGCACCTCCGTTCTCTTCGACGACACCTGCGGCAACCTGATCCAGCTGCACGAGGACTGAGCGGGCCGCCCGTCGCCCGCCGGCGGAATACGGGGCGCGCGGCATCCGTTAACGCAGGTGTGACGAGATCTGCGAACGACCTCCTGCCCGCGTCGACCGGGATGGGCGCGGTGACCCTGCGCGTCGGAAACCTCGACGCCATGATCGCGTACTACCGAGATGCGGCGACCCTCACGCTGCTGAGCCACGACGGCCCGATCGCCGTGCTCGGCCGCGGGAGCACGCCGATCGTGATCCTGCAGCACGCCCCGGAGTTGGCCGCCGCCGAGCCGCGGTCGAGCGGACTCTTCCACACCGCGATCCTGTTCGAGACGCAGGCGCAGCTCGCCGCGGCCGTCTACTCGGTGGGCACGACGCATCCGGGATCGTTCACCGGCAGCGCCGATCACTTGGTCAGCCAGGCCTTCTACTTCAACGACCCCGAGGGCAACGGGATCGAGCTCTACTGGGACCGCGACCGCACCGAGTGGAGCTGGACCCACGGCCAGGTCGAGATGGCCACCCTCTACCTCGACCCCAACGCCTTCATCGGCGAGCACCTCACCCGGGACGGGCAGGCGCATCCGTCGACCGGCACCGCGATCGTCGGCCACGTGCACCTCTCCGTCGGCGATGTCGCCACGGCCCGCGAGTTCTACGTGGACCGGGTCGGCTTCGAGGCCACGGCCAGCCTCGGCGGCTCGGCCCTGTTCGTCTCCGCCGGCGGCTACCACCACCACATGGCCATGAACACCTGGAACAGCGCGGGCTCCGGCCGGCGCCGCCTGGCCCTCGGGCTCGGCGAGGTCGACATCATCCTGCCCGGCACCGACGACATCGGCGCCCTGAACGAACGGATGTCCCACTTCGGAGTGCAGACCCGTCACGACGGGCAGACCCTCGGCTTCGACGACCCGTGGGGCAACCAGATCGTGGTGCGCACGAAGTAGCCCGGGGCGCCGCGCCCCACAGTGCCGCGCCCGCGCCGCGCCCGCGCCGCGCCCGCCGAGGTCGCCACGTCCGGTCGAGATCGACCGGCGCACCAGGCGAACTCGACCGGAACGGACGAACTCGGCGCAGAAATGCCGCCGAGACTCGCCGTTTGTGCCGACGTGACCCGCTGGGGCGGCGACATTCGGCCGAAATGACGACTCTCGGCATCCTGAGGCGGCCCGCTCGGCGGCAGCCGCTCCCGCGCCCGCGCCACCAGCAGCGCCAGCAGCAGCGCCACCAGCAGCGCCAGCAGCAGCGCCAGCAGTAGCGCCGGCGCCCGGGCGGCTAGACGAGCCCGTTGCGCCTGGCGACCTCGCCGAGCCAGGCCAGGCTCGGCTTGGGCGTGCGCACGAAGGTCTCGCGGTCCACCGCGATCAGCCCGAACGTGGGCCGGAACCCGCTCGCCCACTCGTAGTTGTCCAGGGCGCTCCAGTGCAGGTAGCCCAGCACCTCGATGCCGTCCTCGATCGCGGCGTGCAGGCCGCGGAGGGCGCCATCCGTGTAGTCGATCCGGCGGGTGTCGTCCGCGGTGGCGATACCGTTCTCGGTGACCATGACCGGCACGTGCCCGCTGAGCTCCCAGGCGGCGCGCACGCCGAGTTCGAGCGCCGGCGGGAAGAACTCCCAGCCGGTGAGCGTGGTCTCCACGTCGTCCCGAACCGGGAGGGGGCCGTCCGGGCCCACGAACGTGCGGGTGTACGCCTGCACGCCGATGAAGTCGTCGCCGCGCGCGTTCTCCAGGTACCAGTCGTCGCTCGGGTAGGCGTATTCGCGCAGCTTCTCGTCCGCTCCGGGCTCGCCGGTGGAGTGGAACGCCTGGGTCGCGACGGTCCAACCGGACTTCAGGCCGGGCACCGAGGCGAGCACCTCACGGGAGGCCTTGTGCGACGCGAGCAGCGCGTCGGCCACCTGCAGGTCGGGCCGCGGCAGGCCGAAGGCCACCAGGTTGGCGGCGCTCTCCCCGCCGGCGAGCATGGCCGCGATGTTGGGCTCGTTGATCGTGCAGACGTAGTCGACGCCGTCGGCCACGATCGGCAGGGTCAGTTCGGTGAACCGGGCGAACAGCTCTGGCGCGTCGGGGTTGCGCCAGAAGCCCTTCTCGAACATCCACTGCGGCACGGTGAAGTGCATCAGGGTGACGACCGGGTTGAGCCCGCACTCGAGGGCCGTGTCGACCATCCGTCGGTAGTGGTCGATCTCGGCGCGGGAGACGAAACCGGGCTCCGGCTCGATCCGGCTCCATTCGATGCTGAACCGGTAGGAGTTCAGGCCGGCGTCGGCGAGTAGCTTCATATCTTCGCCGAACCGGTGGTAGCTGTCCATGGCGTCGCCGCTGGGCTCGACGATCTGCGTGCCGACGGCGTGCTCCTTCACCCACCAGTCGTTGTTGACGTTGTTGCCCTCGATCTGGTGGGCGGCCGTGGCGGCACCCCAGAGGAAGCCGTTGGGAAAGTTCAGCACGATAACTCCTTGTTGCACTTGCGGTGAAAAACGATGAACGGATGAGCCACGCGGCCCGACGAGGATGGCCCTAGCCGACGCGGCGGGACCAGAAACGGTCGAGCACGGCCGCGGTCGCGACCGGGTTCTCCCGTTGCGGCGAGTGTGCCGCGTCCGGAATGATCTCGTAGGTGCCATCGAGCCGGGAAGCCATGGTGCGCTGCCACTCCTGCGGCCAGGCGGGGTCGTCGGCGCCGTGCGCGACCAGCACGTCGAGCCCGGTCCCGAGCAGCTCGGCCGTGGTGTCGGTCGGGTCGGAGAGGATCTCCGCCGCGCCGAGCAGGCTGTCGTCGCTGGTGCGCCCCATCCGCAACCGGCGGAAGGCCTCGTCGGCGGTGAGCTCCGCGTCGGCCCGGCCGACCGTGTGCGGATTGTCCTCGTCCCACAAGGCCGCAGAACCGCGGGAACGGATGATCGTCTCCTCCCGGTCCAGCCGGCCGGCCCAGCCGTGCGGGCCCGAGCAGAGCAGCGTGAGGTCGGAGAAGCTCCAGGGCGACCGGATGGCCGCGGCCCGGGCCACGACACCGCCGAAGCTGTGCCCGAGCAGGTGTACCGGACCGTCGCGGCCGATCAGGGCGGCCACGGCGACCGCGTCCCGGGCGAAGAGTTCGAGGGTGTAGTTCTCTTCGCCGACCGGCGCCGCGGAGTCCGCCTGGCCGCGCTGGCTGTAGCTCCAGGCGTCCCAGCCGTGGGCGGCGAGCAGGGGCAGGAAACCGCCGAAGTCCTCCTTCGAACCGGTGAAACCCGGCACGAGCAGCACCGTTCCGCGGCTGGGCCCCACCGGCCGGGAGCGCAACCCGGTCAGGCGTCCGACCGGGAGGTCCAGGCCCAGGTGCGCGACGGCATCCGTCAGCGGCACCGGGAGCGCGCCGAACGGGCCGACCCCGTCCCAGCCCACCCCGGCGAGGCCGTACTCGCCGAAGGCGTCCGAGGCGGCGGAGAAATCCGACGATTCGAGGAAGACGCTCACGACTGCACCAGCCCGCCCACGGTCGGGTGCGGGATGGCCTCGAGCAGCCGGATGGTGTACTCGTCCTGCGGGTTCTGCAGCACGTCGGCCGTGCGGCCCTCCTCGACCACCGCCCCGCTGTTGAGCACCATGATCTGGTCGGTGACCAGGCGGGCGCTGAGCAGGTCGTGAGTGATGTAGAGCATACTCACGCCCCAGGTCTCGCGCAGGCTGTCGAGCAGCGCGAGCACCCCGGCCCGCAGCGACACGTCGAGCATCGAGACCGGCTCGTCGGCGATGATCACCTGCGGGTCGCTGGCCAGCGCCCGGGCGATCACCACGCGCTGGCGCTGCCCGCCGGAGAGCTGGTGCGGCAGCCGGGCGGCGAACTGCTCGACCGGGGTCAGCCCCACGGTCTCGAGCAGTTCGAGCACGCGGGCCCGGGCGTCGCGACCGCGCAGCCTGGAGAAGTTCAGGATCGGCCGGGTCAGGATGTACTCCACCGTGTGCAGCGGGTTGAGCGCCGCGTACGGGTCCTGGAACACCATCTGCACCTCGGTGTGCAGCCGCTTGAGCTGCCGCCGCTTGATCGTGTCGATCTGCAGGTCGCCGAAGGTGATGCTGCCGCTGGTCGGACGCTCCACCCCGGTGATCAGCTTGGCGATGGTGCTCTTGCCGCTGCCGCTCGCCCCCACCAGCGCCATCGACGCCCCGGGTTCGAGGGTGAACGACACGTTGTTGACCGCGCAGACGGGCTCTTCGCCGCGGCTGGGCCGCTGGTAGATCTTCGACACATTGGTCACCACGATGGCTTCGCGGGCGGCGCGGCCTTCCCGGCGGCGCACGGTCGAAGCCGGCGGCGCAGCGGGCGCGGCGACCGGCTCGAGCGTGTCGAGCGTGTCGCCGGTCACGGTGACCGGGGCGTTCCCGGCCGCGGCGACCGCGACATCCGTTGCCCGGTCCCCGCCGCGGGCCGCCAGCCCGGGCACCTCCACGACGGCCGCACGCGGATCGCCGTAGTGGCTGAGCAGCATCCGGGTGTACGGATGCTGCGGCGCGGCCAGGATCTCGGCGGCGAGCGCGTCCTCCACGACGAGCCCGTCGTGCATGACCATCACCCGTTCGGTCACCTCGAGCACCATGCCCAGGTCGTGGCTGATCAGCACGGCCGTGAACTTCTCGGACTTCTGCAGCTCCCGGATGGTGTCCATCACGGCGTGCTGCACGAGCACGTCGAGGGCCGTCGTCGGCTCGTCGAAGACCATCAGGCGCGGTTCCAGGGAGAGGGCCAGCGCGATCGAGACGCGCTGGCGCATCCCGCCGCTCAGCTCGCCGGAGAACCGGTCGAGCACGCTCGCGGGCAGTTCGACCTTGCCGACCAGCTCGATCGCCCGAGCCTCGCGGTCAATTTTGGACACGTGGCCGTGGGCGGTGAAGATGTCGAAGAAATGGTCACGGATGCTGCGCACCGGGTTCAGCGCGTTCATCCCCGACTGCAGCACCATGGCGAAGCCGCCGTGCCGCTGCACGCGCAGCTGGGCCGGTGTCATGCCGGCGATGTCGACACCGTCGAAGAGGATGCTGCCGGCGCTGACCCGCGCCGGCGGCTTGGACAGGCCGGTCAGGGCGAAGCCCAGGGTCGATTTTCCCGACCCGGACTCGCCCACCAGGCCGACGAAGTCGCCCTGCTCGAGGTCGAAGGAGACGTTCCGCACCGCGGGAACCGGAAGGGCACCCTGCGGTTCGTAGACCACGAACAGGCCCTGCACGCTGACGAGACTCATCGTTTTGCTCCTTCTCGGAGGCGCGGATTGCTCAGCCCGTCGACGCCGAAGTTGATCAGGCTCATGGAGGTGGCCAGCAGTGAGATGCAGAGGCCGGGGGCGAAGAGCAGCACCCACTGGCCGGTCAGGAGGGCGTTGCTGTTCTGCGCCCAGAAGAGCATGGTGCCCCAGCTGACCGTGGTCGAGTCGCCCAGGCCCAGGAACTCCAGGCCCGCTTCGGCGAGGATCGCCGCGGTCGAGGCCCCGAAGAAGCTGCCGACGATGAGCGAGGTCATGTTGGGCAGGATCTCCCGGAACACGATCCGGGACGGGCTCTCGCCGCTGAAGATGGCGGCCGTGACGAAGTCGCGGGAGCGCAGGGACTGGGTCTGCGAGCGCAGCACCCGGGCGCCCCAGGCCCAGCCGGTGATCACGACGACCAGCACGATCATGCCGATGCCGCCGTTTTGCAGGTAGGCGGCGATGACGATCATCAGCGGGAGGGCCGGGATGACGAGGAAGAGGTTGACGATGAAGTTGATCACTTCACCGGCGAAGCCCCTCAGGTAGCCCCAGCTCAATCCGATCAACACCGCGATGATCGTGGACAGCAGGCCGGCGACGAAGCCGACGAACACGGAGACGCGGGCACCGTAGATGAGCTGGGACAGCACATCCTGGCCGGCTGCGGTGGTGCCGAGCCAGTGCGCGGCGCTCATGTCCTCGCTGCGGCCGAAGGAGTTGTCGGTCGCGGCGTAGGGCGCCAGCAGCGGGGCGAAGATCGCGACCAGCACGAAGACTCCGAGCATGGCCACGCCGATCCGGGCCTTGGGCACGCTCCAGATGGTGGCGAAGGCCCGCCAGAGAACGCGCAGCGGGTTGGCCGTGCCGGCGTGGTCGCCCGGCGACATCGTCTTCACGATCGACGTGGGCGGGATGATCGTTCTGGTGGGGGTCATCGTCTCGTCCTCGGGTCGAGAATGCCGTACAGGATGTCGACTATGAAGTTGGCCAGCAGCACACTGATCGTGATGATCAGGAACAGGGCCTGCATGAGGGGGAAGTCCTGGTTGACCACTGCCGTGTAGAGCAGGTAGCCGACCCCCGGATAGTTGAAGACGCGCTCCACGAGCAGGGATCCGCCGACGACGCCGCCGAGCGCGAGCCCGAACGAGGTGAGGTTGGGCAGGATGGCGTTGCGGGCGGCATAACGGATGGCGACGGTGCGCGGGTGCAGTCCGTTCGCCTCCGCGAAGGTGACGTAGTCGTCGCCGAGCGTGTTGATCATGGTGCTGCGCATGCCCAGGATCCAGCCGCCGAGAGAGGTGATCAGGATCGTGGTGGCCGGCAGGATCGAGTGGTAGAGCGCATCCAGCAGGAACGCGACCGAGAAGTCGGGCGTCGCCGAGCTGCTGTAGGCCCCGGAGGTCGGGAACCAGCCCGCCACATAGCCGAGGAAGAAGAGCAGCAGCAGGGCCGTCCAGAAGTACGGGAACGCGCTGGCGAAGGTGCCGCCGACGGTGGGCAGGGTGTCGAGCCAGCTGCCACGCTTCCAGGCGGCGAGGACGCCGAGCAGGGTGCCGAAGATGAAGGCGACGATGGTAACGAACCCGACGAGCACCAGCGTCCACGGCAAGGCGGTTGCCACGAGGCTCGCGACGCTCTGCGGGAAGAAGGTGTACGAGACGCCGAAGTCGAAGTGCACCACATTGTTCAGGTATTGCAGGTACTGGTCCCAGGCGCTGCCCGTTGGCACGCCCAGCTGGGCCTCGATGGCGGCGCGGGTCGAGGGACTGACCGGGCCGTTCTGGGCGAGTTTGGCGATGGCGGCGTCCGCCGGGGAGCCGGGCATGAGCCGCGGGAGGAGGAAGTTCAGCGTGACGGCCGCCCACAGGGTGAGCAGCAGCAGGCCGACCTTGCTCAGCGTGTAGCGCACGGGTCGTTCCTTTCGAGTCTGAGTCGGCATTTCAAACCGGGAAATGCACCAGGGAGAGGAGCGCGGGCGAGTCCCCCCAGGGGCACCCACCCGCGCTCGCGGGGCGATGGTTGGTTACTTCGCCTTCTTCAGATTCGTGAGGATGAGCAGCGGGGTCGAGTTCCACGTGTTCGGCGGAGCGTAGGCGTTCTTCTCACTGGGCCAGTTGGTGAAGTTCTTGTCGCTGGAGAGGCCCCAGAGGCCGCCGTAGAACATGCTGATCACGGGCAGCTGCTCGTAGAGCACGGTCTGCAGCTGGGCGGAGATGGCCTTCTGTTCGGTCTCGTCGGTCGAGGCCTTGAGCTGGGCCAGCAGGGCGTCCACCTTCGGGTCGCTGAAGCGACCGTAGTTGCCGGTGGTGCCGGTGCCGATCGGGGTGGCGAATTCGCTGTTCAGGAGCGTGTTCATGTCCTGGAAGACGCTGCCGGTGCCGCCGAAGCTGTTCATGGCGATATCGAAGTCACCCTTGCTGAGCGCCTCGGTGTAGGCGGCCGGCTGCGGCTGGCTGAGCTTGACGTCGATGCCGAGCGCGCCGAGCTGGGACTGCACGGTCTGCAGGCCCTGGAGCCAGTCGGTGTAGCCGTTGGCGGTGAGGATGTTGATGCTCAACTGCGTGCCGCTGGCGTCGACCATCTTGTCGCCCTGCTGGGTGTAGCCGGCCTTCGCGAAGGCAGCCAGTGCGGCCGTCTTGTCCTGCGCCACGACTCCTTCGTTGGGAAGGTCGGCGTTCAGCCACGCTTCCTGGTTCGGGAGCAGGAGTCCGGACTGGCCGGCGGCATCCACGTAACCCTGTTCGGCATCCGTGGCGATCTTCTCCCGGTCGAGCGCCAGGCTCAGGCCCTGGCGGAAGTTCACGTCGTTGTACGGCGCCCTGGTCAGGTTCGGGGACAGGGTGATCGTGCCGCCCGGGGGGAACCAGTACTTGTTGTGCTGCTTGTCGGCGTTGACCCAGGTGCCCTCGACATCCGTGATGAACGCGTAGGCCCAGTCGTAGCCGTTCTTGACGACGTCGAGCTGGCTGTTGGCGGCGGGGAGCACGAGCTTCTCCACGGCGACCTTGTCGGCCTGCCAGTAGTCCACGTTCTTCTTGAGCGTGTACTGGTTGGCGGTGAAGGTGTCCAGCACGAACGGGCCGGTGGTGACGGGCTTCTCGTTCTTCCAGGTGACCGGGTCCTTCACGTCTTTCCAGATGTGCTCGGGAACGATCAGCTGCTGGTCGATGATGGAGGCGGCGGGAACATCCTCCGTCTTGAGGTGGAAGACGACGGTGTCGCCGACGACCTCGAGGCTCTCGATGTGCTGCCAGACGCCCCAGGTGTCGAGGGCGGGAGTCGCCTTGACGAGGTTGAACGTGTAGAGCACGTCGGCCGGGGTGAAGGCCGTGCCGTCGGACCACTTCACACCGGTACGGATGTCGTAGACGACGGTCTTGGCGTCCGGCAGGGTGTTGCCGGTGGCGAGGAACGGGGTCGCGGTGCCGTCGAGCGTGTTGGTGACCCGCAGCGGTTCGTACATATAGGTGGTGGCGACGCGCTTGCTCGTGGAGAACGGGTTGAAGTTCTTCTCGAACGTGGGAGCACCGTTGTCGGCCGCGACGAGCAGGGACCCGTCGCTGGGGCCGCTCGCTTGATTTTTGACGTTCATGCTGCACGCGCTGGTAGCCAGCAGTGCGGTCACGCCCACCACGGCGAAGGCCGTTCGTAGGATGTGCCCTCTCAATTGCTTCATTGCTCTTGAAATCCTTTGTGTCGTCGTTGACCTATACGGCAGCGAGGCCGGTATCGCTACCGAACGGGAATACCTGAGGCGATGCCTCTACTGTATGCGCTTACATTCGCTGGACGCAAGAAAAATATCCATTGTGCTGTTGAGACGCGCAAACGGATGCCCGGACGCCCGAATCCCCGCGCCCTCCGGCGGCCCCCGCCCCGCTTCCCCCGGCCCCTAACCAATTCGACGGAGATACTGCTCCAAAAACCCGGAATCGGGCTGTTTCAGCCTGATTCCGGCAAAATCTCCGTCGAATTGGTTCACGCCCGCGGCTGGGGTTCGGGCACGCGGGCGGGCGACGCACGCGGGCGGGCGGGCGGGCGACGCACGCGGGCGGGCGGGCGAGGTGGGCGAAGGCGCGCGGGCCAGGGCTCACCCGGGATCCCGGCTCAGGCGGACGCGCCCTCTGAACTTTCCCGCAGCAGCACCTTGACGGGGAGGCGGGAGGTGATCGGCGGCTGGTCCGGGTGCTCGAGCCGGCTGAGCATGGCCCTCACCGCGGCGCGGCCCAGGTCCCCCATCGGCTGGTGCACCGTGGTCAGGCGCGGGGTCGAGAGGCGGCCGGCGTCGATCCCGTCGAACCCGGTCACGATCACGTCCACGGGCACTCGCACGCCCGCCGGGCCGAACACGTCCAGCAGGCCCAGGGCCATCTGGTCGTTGCCGCAGACCAGGGCCCGCGGCAGCGTCCCGGCCGCGAGGAGTTCCTCGGCGACGGCTCGCGCCTGCACCCGGGAGAAGTTGCCGCGCAGCACCGGCAGCGCGGCCGGGTCGATGCCGGCCGCCTCGAGGGCCTGCCGGAAGCCCAGGTGCCGCTCGGCGTCGTCGGGCGAGTCCGCCGGACCTGCGACGTACACCGGGTCCCTCACCCCGTGCCGATCGAGCAGGTGCCCCGTCAGGGCGCGCATGCCCTCGGTGTTGCTCACGCTGACGTGGTCGTAATCGTCGCCGCGACGCGGCCCGGCGATCAGCACCACCGGGATGCGCCGGGAGACGTGGTCGAGCAGTTCGTCCGGAACGCTGCGCGCGAGCACCGCCATCCCGTCGACCCGGCCGGCGATGTCGTTGACCATTGCGGCCGGGTTCGAACCGCGGCCGACGCCGACCATCAGGGCGAAGCCGTGCCGCCAGGCCTCACGTTCGCTCCCGCGCAGCACCTCGTCGAAGTAGAGGTTCGGCGGGCGCACCTCTCCGGTGTCGGGGATGTCCACGACCAGCTGCACCTGGGTGTCCTGCTCGAAGACGGCCTCGGCCTGGTTCTCCTCGTCGTCGATGCTCGGGAAGAACAGTCCGAGCACGCCGGTGCGGCGCGCGGCCAGGCTGCGGGCGCTGGCACTCGGCACGTAGCCCAGCTCCTGCACCGATGCCAGCACGCGGGCCCTGGTGGATGCGCGTACATCACCCGGACGACGGAGCACCCGTGAGACCGTCGCGATCGACACCCCCGCATGGGCGGCGACGTCGTAGACGGTCGCGGCCTTCATCTAGGCCCCGGGCCCGGCCGGTCCGGCGGATCCAGCCGGTCCGGACGGTCCGGCCGCGTTGCCGCGCGACGCAGCGCGGGTGGCCCGCCGGGACAGGCCGTGCACGGCCGCCTGGAATTCGCGCGACCGCAGCGGACGCCCCGGCAGCCTGGGCCGGTCGCGGTCGGGCGAGCGCAGTCCGTCGAGGACGACGGACAGTTGCCGCCGCCACTGGCCGCTGTAGGCGCCGCCGAGCAGGCCCAGCGAGCCCACCATTGTGACCAGCACGGCCAGGTCGACGGCGTCTACGTCCGGCCGAAGGTCGCCGTCCTTCTTCGCCTGCGCGACCAGGGAGGTGATGACGCCCTGGAACGCGGTGCCCTTGCCGACGCTCGGGTCGATCGTCTCCATCCGCCTGAGGATGGGTGGGAGCGACGGGTCGGCGACGAGCCATTCCGCGACGCGCTCGGTGTAGACGACGATGCCGGCCCAGGCCGTGGGGGCGGCGGCGATCTCGTCACGCACGGTGGCCAGTTCGGCCAGAGCGAGATCGTGCAGGGCCCGCACCAGGTCGTCGCGGGTCGGGAAGTTGCGGTAGAGCGTGGCCACGCCCACGTCGGCGCGGCGGGCGATTTCCTCCAGGGACGCGTCGACGCCGTTCACGGCGATCAGCGCCCGAGCCTCGACGATCAGACGTTCACGGTTCTGTCGGGCATCTCGCCGTCTCGGCTGGGCCCCGTCCTGCGGGGTCGATTCGGACGAAGTCATGGAGTTGATTCTAGGACCCGAACCTTGGCGTCGCGGAGGGATTCCTCCACGACCCTCGGTCGGGTGCCGAGATGTTGCGCCTGTCCGGGCAGTCCCCCAGAATGCAGTCAGCCCACGAACGGAACGGAGCACCATGCCGGTCGAAAAGAACACCCGGGAGTTCGACCCCGAGATCGTCACCGATTTCCGGGAACGGATGAGCTACGGCTCCTATCTGGACCTGGACACCCTGCTGGGCGCCCAGAAGCCGGTCAGCACCCCCGAGCACCACGACGAGCTGCTCTTCATCATCCAGCACCAGACGACCGAGCTCTGGCTCAAGCTGGTGCTGCACGAGCTGCGCGCCGCGACCGCGTTCCTGCGCCGGGACCAGATCGCCCCGGCGCTCAAGTGCATCGCCCGGGTCAAGCACATCCAGCGCACCCTGACCGAGCAGTGGTCGGTGCTGGCCACCCTCACCCCGAGCGAGTACGCCGAGTTCCGGCACTTCCTGGGAAACTCCTCCGGCTTCCAGTCCTACCAATACCGGGCCGTCGAGTTCGCGCTCGGCAACAAGAACCGGCGCATGCTCAGCGTGTTCGAGAGCGACCCGGATGCGCACGCGCTCCTGTCCGAGATGCTCGCGGCTCCGAGCATCTACGACGAGTTCCTGCGCTACCTGCACCGCCAGGGCTTCTCCATCCCCGCCGCCGTGCTGGAGCGGGACGTCACCGAGGCCTGGGTGCTGCATCCGGAACTCGTCACGACGTTCCGCGGCATCTACGAGAACTCCACCGAGCACTGGGGCGCCTACGAGGCCTGCGAAGAACTCGTCGACCTCGAGGACAACTTCCAGCTCTGGCGCTTCCGCCACCTCAAGACCGTGCAACGCATCATCGGCATGAAAACCGGCACCGGCGGGTCGAGCGGCGCCGCCTTCCTGCAGAAGGCGCTCGAGCTGACCTTCTTCCCCGAGCTCTTCGCCGTGCGCACCGAGCTCGGAACGTGAGGCACGGATGACCCGGGCCGCGCCCCGCGGGCCGGCCGCCGCGACCGTGCTCCCCGGCTTCCTGGACGCTCACGTGCACCTGGCGCTGATCGACCCGGCCCCGCTCACCGCGGGCGGGATCGCGCGGGTGCTCGACTTGGGCGGCTGGACCCCGAGCGGGCCGGAGTCGCCGGGTTCGCGCGAGTCCGGGGAGCCGCAGGAGCCGCAGGGCTCGCCGAGTTCGCCGGTTCCGGTCGAGTTCGACCCGCGTGCCAGTCGAACTCGACCGCAAGCGGCGAACTCGGCGGAAGGGCGAGCGGGGCTGCCGGAGGCCGTGTTCGCGGGACAGTTTCTGGCCGCGCCGGGCGGCTACCCGAGCGGGCGGTCCTGGGCGCCAGCCGGCAGCATCCGTTTTGTGGCCCGGACGACGGATGCCGCGGTCGTCGTCGACGCCCAACTCGCGCTCGGGGCATCCGTGATCAAGGTCACGCTCAACTCGGCGGCCGGGCCGGTGCTGTCCGACGGTCTGCTCTCGGCCATCGTCGCCCGCGCCCACGAGCACGAGATGCCGGTCGCGGCCCACGCCGAGGGGGCCGGGCAGGCCCTCCGGGCCTTCCGCGGCGGGGTGGACGCGCTGGCGCACACGCCGTTCACCGAGCGGTTGGACGACGCCCTGCTCGCGGCCATGGCCGGCCGGATGACGTGGATCAGCACCCTCGACATCCACGGGTACGGCGAACCCGACGACGACTTCGACCGAGCCGTCGACAATCTGCGCCGGTTCCACCGGGCGGGCGGCCAGGTGCTCTACGGCACGGACCTCGGCAACGGACCGCTGCCGGTGGGGCTCAACCGCCGGGAGATCGACGCGCTGCTGGCTGCGGGGCTGACCGGTGACGACGTGATCCGCGCGCTGACGGCCGAGCACCTCGGTCGTTTTCGGAACGTGCTGCGCGCCCCGGGACGGCCCGGTCCCGAGCGACACGGTCCGGCGCCGGCCGACCCCGGCCGCCTCGTCACCCTGCTGCGCGGCGAGCGCCCCGACGACCCGGCCGCCTTCAGCGCCTGGCTGTGCACCGCGCGGGCCGCCGATGCCGCCGAAGCCACCGAAGCCCATCGAAGCCACCGATGTCACCGAGCCCGTTCCGGTCGAGAGTGACCGGCGGAACGGCCACTCTCGACCGGAACGGTCCGTCGGCGGGGCAGCCCACCCGGGCCTGTAGGCTCAGTGCCCACCCGGGCGGCACCCGTGGCGGGCCACCCCGCGCGGGTGGGATACTGCCAGCACGGCGCACCGATCCGCTCGAACTCGAGGAATCCAGATGACACCCAGCACCGACAGCTCGTCCCTCGGACTCGGCGGCCAGGACGCCCACCTCGCCTTCGCCCGCCGGATGGACCGCATCGACGGCCTCGGCCACTACCGGCGGCAGTTCGTCGGGATCGAGACAGGGTCCACGGCCGATGCGTCCCCGAACCCGTTCGCCTACCTCGACGGCAACTCCCTCGGCCGGCCGACCCGGGCCAGCGTGGCCCGCATCGCCGATTTCCTCACCCACGACTGGGGCACCCGACTGATCCGCGGCTGGGACGAGGAGTGGATGGACCTGCCCCTGAAGATCGGCGACGACCTCGGCCGCGCCGCGCTCGGCGCGGGCCCCGGCCAGGTCTTCGTGGGCGATTCCACCACCGTGCTGCTCTACAAGCTGGCTCGCGCCACGGTGGACTACCGCCGCATCGACGTCGACCCGGTGCGCACCGAGATCGTGCTCGACACCGACAACTTCCCGACCGACCGCTACCTGCTCGAGGGCATCGCCGCCGAACGCGGCCTCACCCTGCACTGGATCCACTCCGATCCCGCCAGCGGTGTCACGGTCGAGCAGGTGCGGCAGGCGGTGGGCCCGCAGACCGCCCTCGTGCTGCTGAGCCATGTCGCCTACCGCTCGGGTTTCCTCGCCGACATGCGCCAGATCACCGAGGTGGTGCACGCCGTGGGCGGGCTCGTGCTCTGGGATCTCAGCCACTCGGTCGGCTCCGTGGCGGTCGAACTCGACCTCTGCGACGTCGACCTGGCCGTCGGCTGCTCCTACAAGTACCTCAACGGAGGCCCGGGCGCCCCGGCGTTCGGCTATGTTCGCCGAGACCTGCAGGACGTGCTCACGCAGCCGATCCAGGGCTGGATGGGAACGAAGGATGTCTTCACGATGGGCCCCGGGTATGTGCCGGCCGCCGGCATCCGTCGTTTCATGAGCGGAACCCCGCCCATCGTCGGGATGCTGGCCATGCAGGACACGATCGCGATGATCGAGGAGGCCGGCATCGAGCAGGTGCGGGCGAAGTCAGTGGCGCTGACCGAGTTCGCGGTCACCCTCGTCGACGCCTGGCTGGCCCCGCTGGGCGTCACCCTCGCCTCGCCCCGCGAGCACACCCACCGCGGCGGCCACGTCACGGTGACCCACCCGGCCATGGGCCAGGTCACCCGCATCTTGTGGGAGCACGACGTGATCCCCGATTTCCGCTCCCCCGACGGCCTCCGGATCGGGCTGTCCCCCCTCAGCACCAGCTTCGTCGAGACGTTCGAGGGCATCGCGGCGATCCGCGACGTGCTGCGGGGCGTGCTGCTGGGGCAGAGCGGGCTCGGCGCGACACCCGCGAACGGGTTCGGCGGCAGCGTCGCCGGCGGTCTCGGCGGCTCGCGCGGCGGCGCGGGGGTCGGCCTGTAGAATCGTGGAATCCACCCCCCCGACGTCTCCGGAGTGAGCCATGCCAACAATCGTCGTAGAAGTCATGCCCAAGGCCGAGCTGCTCGACCCGCAGGGGAAGGCCGTCGCCGGCGCCCTCGGTCGCCTCGGCAAGACCCGCTTCACCAGTGTCCGCCTGGGCAAGCGGTTCGAGATCACCGTCGAGGGTCACGTCGATGACGCCGTTCTCGCCGAGGTGCGGGAACTGGCCGACACAGTGCTCTCCAACTCCGTGATCGAGGATGTCGTTGGCATCCACGTGCTGGAGGCGCCCGCCGGAGAGACGCACTGATGCGCATCGGCGTCGTCACCTTCCCCGGCTCGCTCGACGACCGCGACGCGCAGCGCGCGATCCGCCTCGCCGGCGCCGAGGCCGTCGCCCTCTGGCACGGCGAGCACGACCTGCACGGCGTCGACGCGCTGGTGCTGCCCGGCGGCTTCAGCTACGGCGACTACCTGCGCTGTGGCGCCATCGCCAGCCTCTCGCCGATCATGGCCGAGGTCATCGACGCCGCCAACAAGGGGATGCCCGTACTCGGCATCTGCAACGGCTTCCAGATGCTCGCCGAGGCGCACCTGCTCGAGGGCGGGCTGATCCGCAACGACCACGGCCTGTTCATCTGCCGCGACCAGCAGCTGCGGGTCGAGAACACCTTCACCGACTGGACCGGCGGCTTCGCGGCCGGCCAGGAGATCACCATCCCGCTCAAGAACGGCGAGGGCGGATTCACCGCCTCAGCCGACACGCTGGAGCGCCTCGAGGGCGAAGAGCGCGTCGTCGTGCGCTACGTCGGCATGAACCCGAACGGGTCCCTCAACGACATCGCCGGCATCAGCAACAAGCGCGGCAACGTCGTCGGCCTGATGCCGCACCCCGAGCACGCCGTCGAGCCCGGCTTCGGCCCCGACACCGATGACGCCATGCGCAGCGGCACGGACGGGCTCACCTTCTTCAGCTCCGTGATCAAACGGATGCTCGTCACCGCCTAGCAGCATCCGCTCGGCGCCGTTACTCGACGCCGGCTCTCGCGTCGTGCGGCCGCTGCATCCGTCAACCCGAGAGTTCCCGTTCCGGTCGAGAGTGCCCGTTCCGAGGGTCACTCTCGACCGGAACGGGAACTCTCGCAAGTCGTCCGGGGCTCCCGGCGGCTTACCCGGCTGCCCGCTGCTGCGCCGCGGGGTTGCCGCCCCCGCGAGCCCGTCGCGTCCTGCGCGTCCGCACGCCTGTGCGTCCGCGCGGGCGCCTCTACACCCGCGGCATCCGTCGAGTTCGACACTTCCGGTCGAGTTCGTCCGGCAGACCCGGCTAACTCGACCGGAACCGTCGAACTCGGCGCGAGATCAGACGGCGCGCGCCGGGATCAGACGGCGCTGGACGGCTCCCACAGGTTGATGCCCATGTCGACGGCGTGTTCGTCGATCGCGGTGACCTCTCCCGCGGTGAACGCGAGGTTGTCGATGGCGGCGATGTTGGTCTCCAGCTGCGCAACCGAGGAGGCGCCGACGAGCGCCGAGGTGACGGTTTCGCGCCGCAGCACCCAGGACAGGGCGAGCTGGGCGAGCGACTGGCCGCGGGCATCCGCGATCTCGGTCAGGGCACGGATGCGCCCCACCGTCGCATCGTTCACCATGTCGCGGCTCATCGAACCGGCCTGCGAGGCGCGGGAGCCCTCCGGCACCCCGTTCAGGTACCGGTCGGTGAGCAGCCCCTGCGCCAGCGGGGAGAAAGCGATGCAGCCGACGCCGAGGTCGTCGAGGGTATCGAGCAGTCCGTCTTCGACCCAGCGGTTGAACATCGAGTAGGAGGGCTGGTGGATCAGCAGCGGTGTGCCCATCTCGGCGAGGATCGCGGCCGCCTGGCGGGTGCGCTCGGGCGAGTACGACGAGATGCCGGCGTACAGGGCCCGGCCACTCGTGACAGCCGTGTGCAAGGCGCCCATGGTCTCCTCGAGCGGGGTGTCGGGGTCGGCCCGGTGGGAGTAGAAGATGTCGACGTGGTCCAGGCCCATCCGGCCGAGGGACTGGTCGAGGCTTGAGAGCAGGTACTTGCGGGAGCCGAAGTTGCCGTACGGCCCCGGCCACATGTCGTAGCCGGCCTTGGTGGAGATGACGAGTTCGTCGCGGTGCGGGGCGAAGTCCCGCGCGAGGTGCACGCCGAAGTTGCTCTCCGCGCTGCCGTAGGGCGGGCCGTAGTTGTTGGCCAGGTCGAAGTGGGTGACGCCCAGATCGAAGGCGCGGCGCAGGATGGCGCGCTGCGTTTCCAGCGGCGCGGTGCCGCCGAAGTTCTGCCAGAGGCCGAGCGAGATCGCGGGCAGTTTGAGGCCGCTCTGCCCCGTGCGGCGGTAGGGCATGGAGTCGTAACGGGTGTCTGCGGGAAGGTACGTCATTCCTCCAGACTGGCACAGCCGGCTGGGCGGCCGGCCCGTGCGCCCCGCGTGGTCACGGTCCGCTTGTCGTGCCGTCGGGCCGCACGAAGGTGAACGCATACGGCTGCGGTCCGCGGCCGGTCTCGACCCAGCCATCCGCTTCGATCTCACGCCGCAGTTTCGTCAGGCTTTTGGTCGTCCCGGGTGCGAAGGCCTCTTCCGGCGGCGTCGGCACGACCGTGCGGGTCGACGAGAACATGTCGCTCTTGTACCGGCGTTCGCCGTCGACCCGGCCGACGGAGCGGAGGGTCATGCTGCCCGTCTGTGAGGCCAGGATGGTGAGCACGCCTGCCCACCACGACGTCCCCCGACGTCTTCGAGCTCGATCTGCAGTGTCTTCCCCGATGTGCTCATGAAGGTGCAGTGTGCACCGGGTTCGTTCGCCTGCATAGGGCCGGACCACGCCGACACGACCTGGCTTGCCGATCTGCGGAGTCATCCTTTCGGCGGATGCGCCGGGCCCCGCGATCCTGCGAAGATCGAGGCGACCCCGTTCCCCACCCCCCAGGAGTGTTCCCCGTGTCTCCCCGCCTGTTCTACCGCACCGTCGCCATCGCCGAGGCCGTGACCTGGACCCTCCTGATCACCGGCATGGTGCTCAAATACCTGACGGATGCCGGCGGCACCCCGCTCCTGATCTTCGGCTCCCTGCACGGTTTCGTCTTCATCACCTACGCCCTGACCGCCGTCCTGGTGGGCCTGAACCAGCGCTGGCCGATCCGGCTGATGGTGCTCGCCGTGATCACGGCGATCGTTCCCTACGCGACGGTGCCGTTCGACATCCGTCTGGACCGCACCGGCCGGCTCGACGGCGACTGGCGCCGCGTCGCCACGGACGATCCGCGCGATCACACCTGGGTGGGTGCCCTGCTGCGCTGGCTGCTGAACCGTCCGGCCGTGCTGATCAGCAGTTTCGTCGTGGCTGTTGCCGCGATCATGGCCGTGCTGCTGACGCTGGGCCCTCCCGGCGGCCGCAGCTAGGGCACACCCCGGGCGCAGCTAGGGCACACCCCGGGCGCAGCTAGGGCACACCCCGGGCGCAGCCGGCGCGCAGCCCGACCGCAGCTAGGGCGCAGCCCGGGCGCAGCCGGCGCCCGGCGGACACCGCAGCCACGGCGCCGCGGAGCGCGGGTAGACTCGACGGGTCAAGCATCCGCTATCCCTGGGAGAACGCCTCGTGACCGCTGTTACCACCACACCCTCCCGCGGCATTGCCGACACCGTTGCGAACGCGATTGCGACGCCCGAGAAAGAGCAGCCGTTCGACGCGCTGGGGCTGACCCCGGGCGAGTACGCGGAGATCCGCCAGATCCTCGGCCGCCGCCCCACGAGCGGCGAGCTCGCCATGTATTCGGTGATGTGGAGCGAGCACTGCTCCTACAAGAGCTCGAAGAAGTACCTGCGCTCGTTCGGCGAGAAGGTCTCCCCCGCCATGAAGAAGAACCTCATGGTCGGCATGGGCGAGAACGCCGGTGTGCTGGATGTCGGCGAGGGCTGGGCGGTCACGTTCAAGATCGAATCGCACAACCACCCCTCCTACATCGAGCCGTTCCAGGGTGCCGCGACCGGCGTCGGCGGCATCGTGCGCGACATCATCTCGATGGGCGCGCGCCCGGTCGCCGTGATGGACGCGCTCCGCTTCGGCGACATCGACGACCCCGACACCGCCCGCGTCGTGCACGGCGTCGTGTCCGGCATCTCCTTCTACGGCAACTGCCTCGGCCTGCCCAACATCGGCGGCGAGACCTGGTTCGACAAGGTCTACCAGGGCAACCCGCTCGTCAACGCGCTCTCCGTGGGCGTGCTGCGCCACGAGGACCTGCACCTCGCCAACGCCACCGGCGCGGGCAACCAGGTGGTGCTCTTCGGAGCCCGCACCGGCGGCGACGGCATCGGCGGGGCATCCATTCTCGCCTCGGACACCTTCTCCGAAGGCGGCCCCACCAAGCGGCCCGCCGTGCAGGTCGGCGACCCGTTCGCGGAGAAGGTGCTGATCGAGTGCTGCCTCGAGCTCTACCGCGACAAGCTCGTCGAGGGCATCCAGGACCTGGGCGCCGCGGGCATCTCCTGCGCCACCAGCGAGCTCGCCTCCAACGGCGACGGCGGCATGTTCATCGAGCTCGACAAGGTGCTGCTGCGCGACCCGACCCTGACGGCCGAAGAGATCCTGATGAGCGAGAGCCAGGAACGGATGATGGCCGTCGTCACCCCGGAGAAGCTCGCCGGCTTCCTCGCGGTGACCGCCAAATGGGACGTCGAGACCAGCGTGCTGGGCGAGGTCACCGACTCCGGCCGCCTCATCATCGACTGGCACGGCGAAGAGATCGTCAACGTCGATCCGCGCACCGTCGCCGTCGACGGCCCGGTCTACGACCGTCCGGTCGCCTACCCGACCTGGCTCGACGCGCTGCAGGCCGACACCGCCTGCGCGCTGCCCCGTTCGACGGATGCCGCGGTGCTGCGCGAGCAGTTCCTGGCCCTGCTCGGCTCGCCGAACCTGGCCGACCCGAGCTGGATCACCGACCAGTACGACCGCTACGTGATGGGCAACACGGCCCTCTCGTTCCCCGACGACGCGGGAATGATCCGCATCGACGAGGAGTCGGGCCTCGGCTTCGTCATCGCCACGGACGCGAACGGCCGCTACTGCCAGCTCGACCCGTACCGCGGCGCGCAGCTCGCCCTCGCCGAGGCCTACCGCAACGTGGCCGTCACCGGCGCGGTGCCGGTCGGCATCAGCGACTGCCTCAACTTCGGTTCGCCGGAGAACCCCGAGGTCATGTGGCAGTTCTCGAAGACGGTCGACGGCCTGGCCGACGGATGCCTGGCGCTCGAGATCCCGGTCACCGGCGGCAACGTCTCCTTCTACAATCAGACCGGCGACCAGCCGATCTTCCCGACCCCCGTCGTCGCCGTGCTCGGCGTGATCGACGACGTCGCCCGCCGCGTGCCCAGCGGCTGGCAGGACGACGGCCACAACATCTACCTGCTCGGCGTCACCCGCGAGGAGCTCGACGGCTCGGCCTGGGCCGGCGTCATCCACGACCACCTCGGCGGCCTCCCGCCCGTGGTCGACCTGGCCGGCGAAGCCGCCCTCGCCGGGCTGCTGCACGCGGCCTCGATCGAGGCCCTGATCGACAGCGCGCACGACCTCAGCTCGGGCGGGCTCGCGCAGACCCTGGCCGAAGCCGTGCTCCGGTTCGGGGTCGGAGCCCGCGTGTGGCTCGGCGACATCTGCGAGCGCGACGGGATCGACGCATCCGTCGCCCTGTTCTCGGAGTCGGCCGGCCGCGTGATCGTGTCGGTTCCGCGCGAGGACGACGTGAAGTTCCTCGGCCTGTGCGAGGGCCGTAACTACCCCGTGCTGCGCATCGGCGTGACCGACTCGACCTCGTCGACTCTGGAGATCCAGGGCCAGTTCACGGTGTCGCTGGCCGATCTGCAGTCTCGTCACCGCAGCACCCTCCCCTCCCGCTTCGCGCAGTAAGGGTTCCGCTCCTCCGCTCCTCCGCTCCTCCGCTCCTCCGCTTCTCCTCCGTCCCCCGCGTGCGGCCAACTGACCGCCATCGCCGGGGCGGAAGCGGCGCTTTGCGCGCACGCAAGCGCTGCCGGTCAGCGCACCCACGGATGCCTGTGGAGAGAGTGCAGGACGGGCGACGGCGGGGTGGCATCATCGTGCGATGAGACCGCCTTCGGAGTTGCCGTCCGAGCTTGGTGACGGGCCTTTTTCCGTAGCCGACGCTCGTCGGCTGGGGGTCAATTCCGGGCGGCTGCGGCGCAGCGACCTCGCGCGGCCCTTCCACGGCGTGCGCGCGCCCGCGGGCCCCAGCCAGGCTCCGGCTCCTACCAGCGACGCGGACCGGTGGGCCCGGATCCGTGCCGCAGTGTGCACCCAGGCCGTCAACTACGCGGTACGGATGCCCGCAGATCAGTTCTTCAGCCACGCGACGGCCGCGCTTCTCCACGGGCTGCCGCTCCCCGCACGGCTGCTCGAAAGGTCACTCGTGGACGTCGGCACGAGCGTACGGACCAGTCGCCGCACCGGCAAGGGTGTGCGCGGGCATTTGATTCCCCTGGACCGGGTGCGCATCGTCTCGGTGGGACATGTCTCCGTCGCGTCAGAGGTCGACGCGTGGGTCCAACTGTCGACCGTTCTCACCCTCGATGAACTGATCATCCTGGGCGACTCCCTCGTGCGCCGCCAGCGGCCTCCGGCGACGATGGCAGAGCTGCAGTCGGCTGTGGCACGGCAGGCCGGCTTGCCCGGTGCACGTCGCCTGCGTGAGGCTCTGGCTCAGGTGCGTGCGCGCACCGATTCTCCCAAGGAAACAGTGCTCCGTCTCCTCATCGTCCGGGCCGGCCTGCCGGAGCCGGAAGTGAATCTGACACTCCTCAATCGCTACGGCGCCTTCATGGCCCTGGGCGATCTTGCGTACGTTCGCTACAAGATCCTGATCGAGTACGACGGAGGGCAGCACCGCGAAGACGAAAAACAGTTTCACCGCGACATCGACCGCCTGGACGAGCCCATGGAAGAAGGATGGCGGGTCATCCGTGTCAACAAATCCCACCGCCCGCAAGCGATCCTCGCCCGGATCCGAACCGCACTTCTCGATCGCGGTTGGCGCCCCTGACGCCCCCTATGGCGGTGCGTGCGCTCAAAACGCCGCTATCCCACCTGGCTTGGCGGCGTTTTGAGCGCACGCGGGGCCGGAGGCGGGGCCGCTAGAGAGCGAAGGGGGCGCCGAGGATCGCCTCGGTTCGCGACCAGAGCCGCTCGGCGACCGCGAGATTGACCGAGGTGCGCGTCGGCGACTGCAGGCTCGGGACGCCCCGGGTGAGATAGCGCGGGCCGTAGTAGTCGCCGCCGCGGGCGGCCGGGTCGACGGCGGCACGCACGATCGGCCACGCGCCGACGTCCTTGCCCTGTGCGGCGACGCCCTGCAGGATGTCGGCGAAACGGCTGACCCGCGAGGGTTCGTTCACCCCACGGATGCCCGGCGTCAGCCCCGAGATCGAGTAACCGGGGTGCGCGACGAGGCTCTGCACCCCGTCAGCGCCGCCCGCCCCGGCCGCGCGCAGCCGCCGGTCCAGCTCGAACCCGAACACCTGCATCGCGATCTTCGACTGGGCGTAGGCACGCCACCGGTTATAGCCGTGCTCCAGTTCCAGGTCGTCGAGCGAGGAGTCCAGCAGACGTGAGATCATCGATCCCAGCGCCACGACCCGGCTGCCCGGGGTGCGCCGCAGCACGGGCGTCACCTGCATCGTGAGCGCGACATGGCCCAGGTAGTTGGTTGCGAACACGAGTTCGTGGCCGTCGGGGCTCACCTCGCGGGTGCGCGGCGGGTGCACGATCCCGGCGTTGAGGATGAGACCGTCGATGCGGGGCAACTCGAGCAGCGCGGCCGACGCGATGCGCACCGAGGCGAGATCGGCGGTATCGAGCGGCACGGCCGACACGGATGCGCCCGGCACCCGGCCGCGGATGGCCGCGAGGGCGGCATCCGTTTTGGCCGGATTGCGGCAGGCGAGCACGACGTGGGCGCCCGCCGCGGCGAGCTGCTCGCTGGCGAAGTATCCCAAGCCCGCGTTGGCGCCGGTGATGACGAAGGTCTTGCCGGACTGGCCGGGGAGTCGTTCCGTCCGCGCGCTCATGCGGAGGCGGACGGGGTCGCGGGGGTGCCCGCCTGCGCCGGGGACCCGGCCGCGCGCGGCGCACCGGTGCTCGCCGACTCGGTGCCGGCGATCTTCTCGTGGTGGTGGATGACCTCGGCGATGATGAAGTTCAGGAACTTCTCGGCGAACCCCGGGTCGAGGCGGGCCTCCTCGGCCAGGCCTCGCAGCCGTTGGATCTGCAACAGCTCCCGCTCCGGGTCGGCGGGCGGCAGGCCGTGCGTGGCCTTGAGCCGGCCCACCTGCTGGGTGAACTTGAAGCGCTCCGCGAGCAGGTGAATCAGCGCGGCGTCAATGTTGTCGATGCTCTGACGGATGCTGCCGAGCTCGTCGATCGCTTCCTGACCCGCGCCGGCGGGCAATTCCTCGTGTGCAGCCATGGTTCGACGATACCGTTTCGTGCGCTGCTCGCCTCCCCCGCCGAGGTCGCCCGTTCCGGTCGTCCGGTACACCGGACGATCTCGACCGGAAGTGTCGAGTTCGGCGCCGTCTCGCGCCCCCGCAGTCCGCGCCGAGTTCGACAGTTCAGGTCGAATTAGCCTCGCGCGCCAGTCGATCTGGACCGGAAGTGTCGACCTCGGCGCGCATCCGCCGCCCCCGCAGCGCCAGGGGCAGCGCCCGGGGCAGGCGCAGCCGCCGCTGTGTCAGCAGGATCCCGAGCAGCACCAGCCCCGCGCCGACCGGTTCATGCCAGGAGAACGTCTCGCGGAGTACCAGCACTCCGAGCACCACGCCGACCACCGGGGTGACGTAGGTCACGGTGGACGCGTTCGTGGGTCCCCAGGCGCGCAGCACGTTGATGTTCCAGATGTAGGCGACTCCGGTCCCGAGCGCCCCGAGGGCGACCAGGCCGGCGACGATCGGCAGGGTCAGCGCCACCGGATGCCACGCCACCAGCGGCGTGGCCACGAGCATGATCGCCCCGGCGAGCCCGATGTTGAGGAACGCGAAGGTCGCGCCCGCGATCGGCCGCCCGCTGAGGAACCGGCGGGTGTACCCGAAGGTGAAGCCGTAGCAGACCGCTGCGCCCAGGCAGGCCAGCTGGCCCCAGAGGTCGCCGGTCAGGGCCGCGTAGCGCCAAGGCCCGATGATCACGACCACCCCCGCGATCCCCACGAGGATGCCCGCCACCTGGGCTCGCGCGAGCCGCTCCACCCGGAACGCGAGCGTCGCCATCACCGCGGTCATGATCGGGGTGACGGCGTTGTAGATGCTGGCCAGGCTCGAGGACACGTACTGCTCGGCCCACGCGAACAGAAGGTGCGGCACGACGCATCCGGTGATCGCGATCACCAAAAAATGCAGCCAGACGATCTTCTCGCGCGGCAGCACCGGCCCGGTGGCCACCCGCGGCCGGCTGATCAGCACGATCAGGCCGAGGGTGAGCCCGCCCAGCACCAGCCGGGACCAGGCGACCTGGCCGAACGTGACGCCGTCCAGGGCGATCTTCATGAACAGGAAGCTGGATCCCCAGACCACACCCATGCCCAGGAACTGGAGGGTGACTAGGGTCTTCGCGGCGGCGGGGGCGTCTCTCACCAGCCGACTGTATCGCGCCCGGCCGGCGCGGGGTGCCGGTGCGGAACGCGTCGTCCGAAACCCGCCGGGGAATGGCAGGAGCGACCCGATCGCGCCCGCCATCCCTCTGCCGCACCGAACGAATTCGACGGAGATTTTCACGAAAACGGATGCTGCCGGCCGGTTTCCGGCTCCGGGCAGCACAATCTCCGTCGAATTCGTCAGGGCACGCAGCCCGGAGCCCGGAGCCCGGAGCCCGCCCCCACGCAGGCGCGGGGCTCGCGGCCCGCACCGGCACCGCGCCGTCAGGCCGCGTCGCTCGTTTCGAATGGCCGCTGCCGATACTCGACCGGCTGTGCACCGTACCCGTCGAGCCTCGCCCGCAGCCCGGCTCGCACCCGGGGCCACTCGCTGTCGAGGATCGAGAACACCACGGTGTCCCGCCAGCTGCCGTCCGCCCGGCGCCGCTCACGGCGAACGATCCCCTCATACGTGGCGCCGACGCCCGCGACGGCCGCGCAGGACCGCACGTTCATCACATCAGCCTGGATCTTCACCCGCCCGAAACCGTGGTCGAAGGCCAGCCCGAGCAGCAGCAGCTTCGTTTCCGCGTTGACGGCGGTGCCCCAGACCCGGGGATTATAGGCGGTCCATCCCAGGTGGGCCGACTCGTTCGCCAGGTGCAGGTCGCCGAGCGTGGACATGCCCACGAGGTCACCGTCGTGCGCACCACCCAGCAGGCGCACCGCGTAGGGCAGCCCTGCCCACTGCACGTAGGCATCCGCCCAGCCGGCGAACTCGCCGAGGCCGGCCCGCAATCCACCCGGTCCGCCGCCGAATCCGCCCTCAAAGACGAGCGGATGCGCGATCGCGTCACGCAGCTCCGGCAGCAGCGCTCGGGTGAGGGGTTCGAGCCGCACGAAGTGGCCCACGATGGCGATGCTCTGAGGTCGTTCGGCAGTCATTCCGACACTGTGGCAGCGCCAGGTTGCCGCCGAATGAACGGCAGCAGTCAGATCGTCGCGAACGAATTCGACGGAGATTTTCACGAAAACGGATGCCTCGGGCCGTTTCCCGGCTCCGGGCAGCAAAATCTCCGTCGAATTCGTCAGGGGCCGGGCTGCGGTCGGTGCGGCTTTCCCGGGCACTCGACCCGCCCGCCGCGCGCCCGAAACCGCAGGCCCGCCGCGCGGCCGAAACCGCACTGGCCGCACCGGCCGCGGAGAGCACCCCTGGCAACGACAGTGGCCGTTCCGGTCGAGAGTGACCGCCGGAGCGGGCACTCTCGACCGGAACGGCCACAGAAGCGAACGGAAAAGCACAGAAGGGAACGGGAAGCGCTCGGGACAAGTACGAACTACATCAGTCGACGAGATCGTGCCGCGAGATGATCGCGTCTCGACCCGGTCCGACGCCGATCGCCGAGATGCGCGCGCCGCTCATCCCTTCGAGGGCGAGCACGTAGGCCTGCGCGTTCCGCGGCAGGTCTTCGAAGGTGCGCGCGCCGGTGATGTCCTCGGTCCAGCCGGGGAAGTTCTCGAAGATGGGCTTCGCGTGGTGGAAGTCCGACTGCGACACGGGCACCTCGTCGAAACGCACGCCGTCGACGCTGTAGGCGACGCAGACCGGGATGACGTCGAGACCGGTGAGCACGTCCAGCTTGGTCAGGACGAAGTCGGTCACCCCGTTGATGCGGGCGGTGTAGCGGGCGACGGGGGCGTCGTACCAGCCGCAGCGGCGCGGGCGACCGGTGGTGGTGCCGAACTCGAAGCCGTTGGCGCGCAGGAACTCGCCGGACTCGTCGAACAGCTCGGTCGGGAACGGGCCGGCGCCGACGCGGGTCGTGTAGGCCTTGACGACGGCGATGATCCGGTCGATCCGGTTCGGGCCGATGCCCGATCCGGTGACCGCGCCGCCGGAGGTCGCGTTCGAGGAGGTGACGAACGGGTAGGTGCCGTGGTCGACATCCAGCATCGTGGCCTGGCCGCCCTCGAACAGCACGGTCTTGCCCTCGGTGAGGGCCTCGTGCAGCAGCAGCGCTGTGTCGGCGACCATCGGGCGCAGCCGCTCGGCGTAGCTGAGCAGGTCTTCCACGATCTCGTCGACCGAGATCGCGCGGCGGTTGTAGACCTTGACCAGCAGGTGGTTCTTCTGGGCGAGGGCGCCCTCGACCTTCTGGCGCAGGATGTTCTCGTCGAACAGGTCCTGCACGCGGATGCCGACGCGGTTGATCTTGTCGGCATAGGTGGGACCGATTCCGCGGCCGGTGGTGCCGATCTGGCGCTTGCCGAGGAAACGTTCGGTGACCTTGTCGACCGTGCGGTGGTACTGGGTGATAATGTGCGCGTTGGCGCTCACCTTGAGCCGGGACACGTCGACGCCGCGGGAGATCAGCGCGTCGAGCTCCTCGAAGAGCACCTCGATGTCGACGACCACGCCGTTGGCGATGATCGGGGTGACACCGGCGGTCAGGATGCCGGAGGGCAGCAGGTGCAGCGCGTACTTCTCGGTGCCGATGACGACGGTGTGGCCGGCATTGTTACCGCCGTTGAACTTCACCACGTAGTCGACGCGGCTGCCGAGGAGGTCGGTTGCCTTGCCCTTGCCCTCGTCGCCCCACTGGGCGCCGATCAGAACGATCGCTGGCATTTAGTTTTCTCCTCGGATAAAGAACGCCTCGGTGGGCGGGGCCGGGTCGGTGGCTCGGTAGCCGTCCGGCGTGATGGTCTGCTGGTCGATGCGGCTGATCGCGGTCGGATCGGAGTCGTTCAGGAAAATAGTCAGGCGGTCGAACTCGTCCTGCTCACCGATTTCGCCGGCGGCGCGGCGCAGCGCGTAGAGCGCGCGCAGCACACCGCGGTTGGGTTCGTGCGTCCAGCGCACCGGGCCGTGCCCGTGCCAGCCGGCCTTGCGCAGCGCGTCGAGGCCGCGGTGGTAGCCGACGCGGGCGTAGGCGTACGCCTCCAGCGTGCGACCTTCCAGGTGGGTGGCGTCCGCGAGCACGGCCCAGGCCAGGGAGGACTTCGGATGCTGCGCCACGACGCTTGCCAGCTCCTCGCCGGTGGTTCGCCGCAGAGCCTCGATCACCTCCGGTTCCGCGGGAAGAAGGGTCTCGGGCTGCTCAATCAAGTTGTCGCCGGTCACACTCGATCCTAACGCGGTGCGGGCCGATCCCCGCCGAGGAGCCCACCGGAGAGGGAGTCGAGGATCGCGGCGGCCACCTCGTCGCGGGGGCGTTCGGGCTCGAAGACCAGCCACTCGAGGCCGGCCATCAGCACCGCACCGAACACACTCGACGCCATCAGGCCGCACGTGCCGTGGTCTCTCGACTCCGGTTTCGCCTCGGCGATCGCCTCGGCGAAGACCGTGAGGGCCTCGTGCCGCAGCGCGAACAGCGACTTCTGCCAGGTGCGGTCGGTGCGGAAGATCTCCGAGGCCATCAGCTTCGCCAGCGCAGGGTTGGATGCGATCCGGTCGAGCAGGGCCCCGACGAGCGCCTCGATGGCCGCCCGCCCCCGCAGGTCACCGCGGGCCGCCCGGAGGATCTCGGCGAGCGCACCGACCCCCTCCAGCAGCAGTTCCTCGAACAGTCGGTCCTTCGAGCTGAAGTTGTAGTACAGGCTGCCCTTGGCCACCCCCGCCCGCTCGGCGACCTCGTCCATCGTGGTGCCGCTGATGCCCTTGGTCGCGGCCAGTTCCAGCGTGGCGTCCAGGATGGCGCGCTTCGTTCCGGTGGCACGTGCCATGGGAGTTCCTTTCGCGATCGAGCCGACCAGCAGGAGCGCGAGAACGGCACCCGAGACCCACAGTCTAGAGTCGATGGCTCCGGTGCTCGGCTCGCGCAGACCGGTCACAGCCTGTGACGACGGGGTGATCCTCTGCCCCCGGGTTGCTTTTGTACTGACTAGTCAGTTAGCCTGAGGAACCTTCCCCCGAACACGAAGGCTCCAGCATGCGCGTCACCCTCAGCGAGGTCTCGAAGGGTCCGAACCGGGCCGCCCTCCCCCTCACCTCCCTCGAGTTCCACACCGGAACGGTCACACTGGCCCGGGCCGAGACGGAACGCCGCCCGACCGTGCTGGGCCTGATCGCCTCCGGCCGGATGCGCCCGGACTCCGGCACGGTCACCGTCGACGACCGCACCGATTACGGCGCGATCCGCAGCCTGGTCGCCCTCGTCGACGCCCCCGGCGTCTGCGAGCCGGCCGCGGACATCACGGTGGCCGAGGTCGTGGCCGAGGAGCTCATGTTCGCCGGGCGGATCGGCCACCGCCGTGCCGTGGCCCGGATGCTGGCCGCGTTCGGTCTGGCCGACGAGGCCCGCTCGAGCATGGCCGATCTGGAACCGGATGCGCGCATCCGTCTGCTGACCGAACTCGCCGTGCTGCGCGACGGGGTCGAGGGCCTCGTGATCTGCTCTCCCGACCGGCACGGCGGCGACCCGCTGGGCTGGTGGACGGTCACGAACGGGCTCAGCGCCCGCGGGTATGCCGTTCTCGTCATCGCCGGGGACGCGTCCGCGCACGCGATCGCGGCCCTCGACCCCGACCTGGTCGTGACGACCTCCGGCGAGGCCGTCTCCATCGTTCCGAGCGGGCCCGGCACTCCCGCCGCGAACCCCGCACTCACCCACGCCCACGCCGGAGCCGACGCCCGATGAAGATCCTCGCCATGGTCAGGGCCGAACTCGCCCGGCTGACCGCCACCGTGATGTCGCGCATCGCCCTGCTCGCCCTCCTGCTCGTGCCCGTGCTCTACGGCGGCCTCTACCTGTGGGCCAACCAGGACCCGTACGCCGGCCTCGACCGCGTGCCGGTCGCCCTGATCGTCTCCGACACGGGCGCCCAGGTCGACGGCGCGGAGCACAATTACGGCCACGAGGTGGCCACCCAGCTGATCGACGACGGCACCTTCGGGTGGCACCAGGTCTCCGCCGCCGCCGGCAAAGCGGGCGTCGCCGACGCGACCTACGACTTCAGCGTCACCATCCCCCGGAACTTTTCCGAGTCGATCGCCTCGTCGGCCGGCGAGACCCCCACCCGGGCCACCATCAGGCTGACCACGAACGACACCAACAGTTACCTCGCCTCCACCATCGGCAGCCAGGCGGCGCAGACCATCCGCGAGGCCATCGTCGCCAAGGTCAACAAGGAGGCCGCCGACCGGCTCCTGATCGGCCTCTCCGACGTGCGCTCGAGCCTGGGCACGGCCGCCGACGGGGCCGGCAAGGTGACGGATGGCATCGCCTCCGCCGGCACCGGGAGCACCAGCCTCGCCGATGGCGCCGCGCAGCTCGCCACCGGAACCGGCACGCTCGCCACGGGCACGGGCCGGCTCGCCACCGCCACCGGCCAGGTCTTCGACGGGGCGAGCGCACTCGCGACCGGGATCGGCAGCCTCGCGACCGGCACGGGTCAGGTGGCCGCCGGCGCCGGCCAGGTCTCCGACGGAGCCGCCGGGCTCGCCAGCGGGCTCGACTCGCTGGCCACCGGAACCGGCCAGGTCGCCGACGGCAGCACCGCGGTCGCCGCGGGCACGGAGAAACTGGCGGACGGCTCCCCCGCGCTGGCCGCGGCCGCCGACCAGGCGGACTCGGTGCTCGCCGGCGCGGCCGGCTCCCTGGTCGACGCCCGCGACGCCATCCGAGCGCGACTCACGGATGACGGCCTCAGCGCCGCGCAGATCGATGCCGTGCTCGCCCAGCTCGACCCGGTCGACGGCGGACTCGCCACCGGCCGCGCCCTCACCACCGGCCTGAAAACCCAGCTCGACCCGCTCCCGGCCTCGAGCCGGACGCTCGCCGCCGGGGCGGCACAGACCGCCGCCGGGGCGACCGGCGCGGCCGCCGGGGCGGCCACC